>CAZQZE010000425.1:0-1019 GCA_964597715.1 uncultured Halobacteriales archaeon | reverse complement strand
ATTACTGTAACGAATTACCGGTCATCACCGGTCACGGGGTCGGTGGTGACCGGTAATTGACTACAGTAATCGGTATCAATCGGCGTCGGCACCGGTGGCCGCACAGTTGTTCGGCCCGAGTTCCATCTCGAAGGCCTCCCCGTCGTCGACGTGTTCGCGCCCGAGGTTCGTCGCGATGATTCGCTCGTAGTTGTTCGGCCGCGGCGGCATCGCCGAGAGAACGTGGTCGACGAACGCCTCGACAGCCATCGATATCGCCTCGACGGACGCCCGGAGGTCCCCCAGCGTGGCGGCGTAGGCGCCCGACTCGCCGGCCGTCGTGGCGGCGTCGTGGTGTCCCGGCGCCACCAGCACGTCGTCGGATAGGTCGGCGAACCGTCCGGTCAGCGTCCCGTAGAGCAACTCCGCCAGTTCGGGTGCGCCGTCGACACCGTCCTCGAGGTCGGGACGTGCGACCGAGCCCAAAAAGAGGCTATCGCCCGTGAGCAGAAGATCCGCTTCGGCATCCCCCTGCGTTCGGCCGCGTTCACCCACGGCGAACGCCGTCATCTCCCGGGTGTGGCCGGGCGCCCCCAGCGCGGCCACGCTCGTCCCGCCGACCGCGAGCGCCTTGCCGTCGTCGACGAGTGTCGCGTCGAAGTCGAGACCGCGGTCGGCCGCGCCGGCGGGGAGCACCACCTCTGCGTCGGTCCGTTCGCCGACCGCGCGGACGCCGCTGACGTGATCCGCGTGGACGTGGGTGTCGATCGCGTACGAGAGGGTCGCATCGAGTGCTGCCGCGTCTGCGACGTACCGGTCGGTGAAGGCCCGGAGCGGATCCACGACCGCCGCCTCGCCGCCGTCGACGACGAGGTAGCCGAGACACCCGCTGGAGGGACGTTGGTACTGCCGAACGGTCGCCGGCCCGTCGGTCGGTACCTCGGCGTCGACGAGCAGGTCCGCCCACGCGTCCATCCCGTCGACCAGGTTCGCCGCGTCGACGCCGGCCGTCGTCAGGAGGTCCGCGACGTACGCGCTGG
>CAZQZE010000424.1:0-1045 GCA_964597715.1 uncultured Halobacteriales archaeon | reverse complement strand
TCGCGTGGTTCAAATCCCTCTCGGCCCGCTTTTGGGAGGACCAACGGTAACCGACAGCGGCTCGTCACAGGAACCTACAGCTCCTTTCGCATCTCGACGTGTGGGATCGCTGCCTCGGTAAAGACGTCGCTGACAGTCTCGTAGCCGAGTGCCCGGTAGAAGCCCTCGACCTCGGTCTGTGCGTGGAGGACCGCCTCGTCGTGACCGTTCCGGCGGGCACGGGCCTCGACGATGCCCATCAGCTTCTGGCCAAGCCCCGCCCCCCGGTAGGCGGCCCGGACGGCGACCCGTTCGACCTTCGCGTGGCTGTCGACCTCGCGGAGTCGGGTGGTCCCGACCGGTCGCCCGTCCTCGCGGTCGTATATGACGACGTGGAAGGCGTCAGCGTCGCGGCCATCCATCTCCTCGGTCTCGGAGACACCCTGCCCGTCGATAAAGACCGCGCGCCGGACGGCGTGTGCGTCGGCGATGGCTCCATCACCTGGAACCGTGCGGACGTCGTAGGTGGTCACGGTCGGTCGGTGCGTCCGGCACAGGCAAAAACAACCTGAAGGCGGCTGGCCCGGCAGAGTATCCACCCGTGGTCGGTCGCGGACCTGTCGACTGTACCCGGACGTCGGGTGTGTGGACGACAGCAGTCCGTCCCGCACACCCGGACACGAACACAACGGAGGGCAGCGGCTGTAACCAGGTCCGCAGGACGGTATAGAGGGTGGCAAGCTGAGCGGTCGTATCGCCGCTCCGGACGCTCAGCCGCCGTCGGGTTGGTAGTTGGGTGCCTCGTCGGTGATGACGACGTCGTGCGGGTGGGATTCCTGCTGGCCGGCCGAGGAGACGCGGACAAACTCCGCACGCTGTTTGAACTCGGGAACGGTCTCGGCGCCAACGTACCCCATGCCGGACTGCATCCCGCCGACGAGCTGGTGGAGTTCCTCCTCGACAGGGCCCTGGTACGGGGTGGCGGCCTCGACCCCCTCCGGGACGAAATCGTCCTCGTCGTCGTCCTTGAGATAGCGGTCGCCGCCGCCGGACTGCATCGCGCCGA
>CAZQZE010000423.1:0-1055 GCA_964597715.1 uncultured Halobacteriales archaeon | reverse complement strand
CGGGCTCGAACTCGACGGTCCCGAGGTGGACCGCCGTCGAGAGCCGCGCGGCGAGTACGCTCCCGAGGTTGCCCGCCGTGCCGATGGTGACCGGAACGAGCACGAGCAGTGACGGCGAGGCGAGTAGCTGGGCCTCGAAGCTCCCGAGGACGAGCCCGCTCCCAACCTCCACGAGTGTCAGTGCCAGCAGGACAGGCAACATCGCGCGGGTGATCGCCCCGACCCGCCAGTCGGTGGCCACCTACCCACCCCCCACGAGCAGGACGGTCCGGACCGCGAGCAACAGGAAGGCAACCCCGAAGACGTCGCCCGCGGTCGTCACGATCGGCCCAACGAGCGTGTCGGGGTTGTACCCCCGGCGGTAGCCGGCAAAGACGACCAGCACGACCGACGCCGCGAGGACCACTCCCGACAGCAACCCCGCGAGCAGGGCGATGGCGACCAGCGTCCACACCGGCGCGACCGTCCGTCCGAGCCCCGAGAGGACCAGGAAGGTGGCGGTCGCGGCGAAGGCGCTCGCCAGGAGGCCGTTGAGCAGGGCCGCCGCGACCGCGCCCCCGAGCCGACGGTCCGCGCCCACCCGGGGTTCGACGAGCCCCTGGTGGAGGCCGGTGGCGACGCGCGCGCCCAGTGAGCCGTAGACGTTCCCCCGGGTGGCGAGCAGGGCGGGCACGAGCACGAGCAACCCGTCCACCCGGGCGAAGTCCCCGCGCATCCCCCCGAGGACGACGCCCGCGAGCAGGCCGCCGACAACGCTGGCCGCGAGCGCGGGCAGCCCCTCTCGGTAGGCCGCCCGGGCGGCCTCCCGGACGCTCATCGTCACCTCCCACAGGCGCCCGACATAAAAAGGCCCAGACACCGGACCGGCCGCCGGCCGGGCTATTTCACAACCGTTTCACCCGGGGGCCGCCGACACCCGTCATGGACATCCTGCTGACGAACGACGACGGCGCCGACGCCGCCGGGTTGGTCGGGCTCTACGAGGAGTTGACGGCTCTCGGCGACGTGACGGTCGTCGCCCCCGCGGAGAACCAGAGCGGGGTCGGCCGGACCCG
>CAZQZE010000422.1:0-1085 GCA_964597715.1 uncultured Halobacteriales archaeon | reverse complement strand
CCGAGCACCTCCGGTGGATGCTCGAGATGGTCGACGCCCGGGAGACGGTGCTGTTTGCCTCGGACTACCCCCACTGGGACGCCGACGACCCTCGGCTCGCGTTCCCGTCGCTTCCCGGGGACATGGAGCGGCGCATCTTCCGGGAGAACGCCGCGGAGCTGTACGGGCTATGACCGGCGGCGAGAGCGCACCTCGGGACCGGGACAGAGAGCGCGTCGAGGTCTGTCCGGCCGCGGAGTTCCCGCCGGGCTCCCGGACCGTCGTGTCGGTCGACGGCCGCGAGGTCGGCGTGTTCAACGTCGAGGGCGACCTCCTCGCCATCGCGAACGCCTGCCCCCACCAGCTTGCGCCGCTCTGTGAGGGGCAGCTCACCGGCGAGGTGACCGCCCCCGCCGTCGGGGAGTACGAACTCACCCGGGAGAACAGGATACTCCGGTGTCCCTGGCACGGCTGGAAGTTCGACCTGGAGACCGGGGAGTCGGTGTTCAACCCCCACCTCCGGACCGGAACCTACGACGTGGCTGTCGAACCGGCCGACGGTGCCGACTGCCCGGAGGACTGCGAGCACGGCACCGACCTGGCCGGCGAGGCACCCCCCGTCGACACCTACGACGCCGGAGTCGAGCGCGACGTCGTGGTGGTGTACGTCTGACCTGTGACAGCCGGGAGCCCGTTGTGTGTAACAGGGCACGCCCGGCGCCGCGTCCACCCGGGACGGTGGCGTTGCGCCCTCCTGGCAGGTCGGTGCCCAGGTTACCGCGACCAGCGGGAACTGCCAGTGACCACACAGCTTTTGTTCGTCTCCGAACAGCATCTACCAATGAGCGACTCCGAGACCGGGACCGGTGGGCCAAAACAGGTCGACGACCCGAACTATCACAGCGAGAACCACACCGCCGCCCAGACCTGTGGGTGGACGAAAAACGCCCTTCGAGGGGACGGCAAGTGTTACAAGTACATCTTTTACGGGATCGAGTCTCACCGCTGTATGCAGATGACGCCGGTGGTGAAGTGCAACGAGCGGTGTGTGTTCTGCTGGCGCGACCACGCCGGCCACGCCTACGAACTCGGCGACGTCGAGTGGG
>CAZQZE010000421.1:0-1134 GCA_964597715.1 uncultured Halobacteriales archaeon | reverse complement strand
ATCCCGAACGTCTACCCCTACATCGTCAACAACCCCGGCGAGGGCACGCAGGCAAAGCGGCGCTCCTACGCCGCGGTGGTCGACTACCTGACACCGCCAATGGCAAACGCCGGCACGTACGACGACCTCGCCGACCTGGAGGAACTCGCCGACCGCTACCGCGAGGCGGGGATGCAGGACGCGAGAGCCGACAACGGCGAGCAACTCGAGCGCCTCATCCGCGAGACTGTCGACGACCTGGACCTGGCTGTCGAACTCGGTATCGCCGGCGATATCGACGAACAGGCCGACGTCCGTGGGCCCGACGCGGCGGGGTCGACCCTCGCGGAGGGGGCGGTCGACGGGGCAACGGTCGATATCGACGAGTTGGTCGAGCGCGTCCACGCCTACCTGACGGACGTCAAGACGACCCAGATCCGGAAGGGGCTACACACCCTCTCCGAGCCACCCACCGGCGACGACCTGGTGGAATATCTCGTCGCACTCACCCGGCTCGAGAACCCCGGCGCACCCTCGCTACGGGAGAGTGTTGCCGGCGTTCTCGGCGTCGACTACCAGCGGATGCTCGACGACCCCGGGGTGTACGACGAGACGCTGGGTATGACCTACGCGGAGGCCGCCGACCGGGTTCACGAGACGAGTGTCGACCTCGTGGAGACGCTTGCGGCCCACGACTTCGACGTGCCCGAGTCCGAGAGGGAGGCCGGCCCCGGCGCCGGCACGACAGTGAACCTGATGGTCGTCGACATCGACCCGTTAGGCGAGGCCCGCGCCCGCTCGGGCGCACACGACCGCCTGCGGGAGGCGCTTGCGTTCATCTGTGAGGAGGCCGCCCCGCGGGTGCAGGGGGCCAGTATGGAGGTGCCACAGACCGCGGACGCGCTGAACGGCGAGTACGTCGAACCCGGCGGCAGTGGCGCGCCCACCCGCGGCGGCGTCGACCTGTTGCCGACCGCGCGGAACTTCTACACGCTGGACCCCCGGAAGGTGCCGGCAAAGTCCGCCTGGGAGGTCGGGAGCGAGGTTGCCGACGGCGTCGTCGCGCGACACAACGACGAGGAGGGGGAGTACCCCGAGGAGTGACACCGGTGTCGACAGCGACCCCGACGGAACCGACGACAGCGGGTCCGAGGC
>CAZQZE010000420.1:0-1134 GCA_964597715.1 uncultured Halobacteriales archaeon | reverse complement strand
GTCTACGTCGGTGGCGTCGGCGGTAGAGTCGTCCGCACCGGCGTCCGGCGCCGTCCCCCCGGCCGCCCCGTTCTGTGCTCCCTCGGCGCTCTGCTGGCGGGGCGGGTTGTCGGTCAGGAACACCGCGATCACCTCGCCGACCTCGGCGAGGTCGCCCGGGTCGGCGACGGTCCGTTCGAGCGTGCCCGTACACGGCGTCGGGATCTCGACAACGGCTTTGTCGGTCTCGACGTCGACGAGGGGGTCATCCTCGCGCACCTCGTCGCCCTCGTCGTGATACCACTCGATAATCTCCGCCTCGGTCAACCCCTCGCCGGGGTCCGGCAGGCGAAACTCGAACTCCTGGAGGCTCTCAGAACTCATAGTTCATCACCGCCTGGATCGCGTCGGTCGCGCGCTGTTCGTCCGGCAGGTAGGCGTGCTCGGTCTGGTGGCCGGGGAAGTGGACGTCAAAGCCCGTCGCCCGCTTGACCGGCGCCTTCAACCGGTCCAGCGCGTACTCGTTGACCAGGGCCGACACCTCCGCACCCACCCCCAGGGTGCGCCGGGCCTCGTGGAGCACGACCGCCCGGCCGGTCTTCTTCACAGACTCCAGTATCGTCTCCACGTCAAGCGGCGACAGCGTCCGCAGGTCGAGGATCTCGACGTCGGCGTCGACGGACTCGGCGGCGGCCTTTGCGTGGCGGGTCATCGCCCCGTAGGTGTAGACGGTGACGTCCTCGCCGCGGCGGACGTATCGGGCCTCGTCCAGGGGCAGGGTGTACCCCTCCTCGGGAACCGGCTCCTTTCCCTCCCGGTAGATCTTCTTCGGCTCGAGGAAGAAGACGGGGTCGTCGCTGCGGACCGACGCCGCGAGCAACCCCTTCGTCTCGTAGGGGGTCGACGGGACGACCACCCGGACGCCGGGCGTGTGGACCAGGTAGGTCTCCGTGGATTCCGAGTGCATCTCGCTGGATTTGATCCCCCCGGAGTATGGCATCCGGACTGTCATCGGGACCTCCAGATTCCCGCCCGAGCGCTCGTACATCTTGACCAGCGTGTACATGAACTGGCCGAAGGAAGGGTAGAAAAACCCCATAAACTGGATCTCGGGGACGACCCGGCAGTCCCGCATCGCCATCCCGACCGCGGTGC
>CAZQZE010000419.1:0-1136 GCA_964597715.1 uncultured Halobacteriales archaeon | reverse complement strand
GGCACCGGCCGATGACTAGCGAGGTCCGACCGTCGGGAGGGCCTCGAAATCGCGAACGGCGACCGACGGGAGCCGTGAGCAGCGGGGCGCGACCGCAGAGAGCGCCCCGGAACGGCGAGCGGGGAGCGGAGCGACCCGGGCGAAGCGACCCGCGAGCCGGGAGCCGTGAGCGCCGCCGTGGGGGTGTCCGCGGATGACTGAGGACGCCGAGGACATCCCGCTGGACATCACCGGCCACGAGGGGACCGAGCCACCCCGCGGCTCGAACGGGGCGACCGGGGAGCGAGGCGACCCGGGAGACGGCACACAGCCGGACGGGCGAACAAACAGCCGCGACCCCGGGGTCGACGTGGGGGCGGTGTCTGGCCTGTCGGACGGGGACGAGAGCGACGGGCAGCAGAGCGGGGAGGCGGACCCGGATGACGAGGAGGTCGAGCCGGTGGAGGTGCTCGTCCAACTCGCCGAGGACGGGGAGATCGACCCCTGGGATATCGACATCGTCGCCGTCACCGACAAGTTCCTCGACCGGCTGGACGAGGCCGACCTGCGCACCTCGGGGCGGGCGCTGTTCTACGCGAGCGTGCTCCTGCGGATGAAAGGCGACGCGATGCTCGCCGAGGACGAGGAGACCGAGGAGGAGCCCGAGCCCGACCCCTGGGCGGAGGCGGCGATGGGCGGCAGGGAGCTACCCGTCGAGGGTGAGGGGCCGGACCCGTTTGCGGCCCTGGAGTCGGAGATCGACCGCCGGCTGGAGCGCAGGCGGGCCCGCGGGATGCCCCGGACCCTGGACGAACTGGTCCGGGACCTGCGCGAGGCCGAGCGCGAGACCTGGTGGAAGGAGTCCCGGGAGTACGACACCAGCGAGTCCCCCAGTGGCTTCCGGCGCGGCGCCCAGGAGCTGGACTACCGGGCGGCCGACGACATGCGGATGGACGACGAGCCGACCGCCGCCGACGTGACCGGCACCCAGCACACCGAGGACATCGACGAGGTGATCGACGCCGTCCACGCGGCGGTCCGGGACCACTACGAGGCGGGTCGGAAGGAGGTGCTCTACCGCGAGGTTGCCGACGCCGGCGGCTCCCGCGTGGAGACCTTTCTCGGCTTGCTCTTTCTCTCCCACCGCGGCCAGGTCC
>CAZQZE010000418.1:0-1140 GCA_964597715.1 uncultured Halobacteriales archaeon | reverse complement strand
CACCACAACCGCCACAGACCGCAGTTTTTAGTAACTGCTGCGTACAGTGATAGACGATGTCTGGTGATCAAAACGACGATACTGAGGACAGCGCAGGTGGGCACTCACCGGAAGGGGGGGATAACGAACAGCCACGGCAGGGGGGTAACGCCCCCGAGACGCCACCGGGTGGACCTGGCGGGCAACCACAGGGACAGCCACCCCAGGGTGGCGCCGGTGCGACCGGGGGGGCGGCAGGCGGCCAGCCACAGGGGCAACCTCCTGCCCAGCAGCCACAGAGAGGCTACCAGGGGGGCGGCGCTCGCCAGCCGGTCCAGACCGGTCCGAACGTCACCGACATCTTCAGTCGACTCGACACACAAAACGAGATGAAGGTCGGTATCGCGGTCTTTACACTCATCGGTGTCGGCGCCGGGCTCGTCACCATTCTCTCGGAGGTGACCTCACAGAGTGGGCTCGGGTTCGGCTTCGGCGTGTTGATCGCCATCGGCTCGATAGCTGTGACACCGGCACTCGGTGGGCTGTTCGGACTCCGTCAGGCCGACAATCTCGGGGACACGCCGGGCACCCTCACCTATGCCACGGCGGCCGTCACCGGTGCCGTCGGGACAGTCCTGCTCGGGATTATCGTCGTCATCGCGGCCGCCATCGCAGCCCCCACTGGTGGCGGCGGCGGCGGTGCCGGACAGCTGTTTCTCGCCCTGATCTTCGCGGCCATCGGGTCGGCCGTCGCCGGCGCCGGCGCGGCGTGGGCCGCGGAGAGCCTCCCCTCGGACGGGCGCGGTCCGGTCCGGCCACCACAGACCGGGGGTGCGCCACCGCAAGGGCCTCAGCAGGGGGCCGGTGCGCCGCCACAGAGGCAGGGACAGGGCCAACCTCAGGGTGGTGCCGGACCGCCGCCACAGGGCGGTGCAGGCGGGGAGCCACAGGCGGACCGGGGTGGCCAGGGGGACCAGGGCGACCGCTAAAGGAAACGTATTTCCCTCAGCTACCGTAACCTGAGTTGCTGGGCCGATAGCTCAGTCAGGGAGAGCGACGGCCTCTTAAGCCGTCGGTCGAGGGTTCAAATCCCTCTCGGCCCGCTCTCTTGTGTGCAGGTGACGAGATTTGAACGAGAGAGCGCCGAGCGACAGCGAGGTG
>CAZQZE010000417.1:0-1143 GCA_964597715.1 uncultured Halobacteriales archaeon | reverse complement strand
CTCGGCGAGGAGGGGAAGGGCTTCCAGCACGTCCAGGAGCGACTCGGGCCCGCCCGGCTGACCCACTGTATGCGCTACTCGGGGATGGCCGAACGGGCACTCGACATCGCGGCCGCGTACATGAGCGAGCGGGATGCCTTCGAGACGGCGCTGTCGGAAAAGCAGTACCCCCGCTTTGAGCTGGCCGACCAGCGCACCCGGCTGGCCGCGGCCCGGTCGCTGGTTCGGACCGTCGCCGCCGAGATTGCCGCCGGCAACGAGGCTCGGACCGGCGTCTCGATGGCAAAGGTGTTTACCGCAAACGCCACCCAGGAAGCCATCGACACTGCCCTGCAGTTCTGTGGCGGCACCGGTATCTCGCGTGACCTCCCGCTTGCCGACTTCTACGAGTCCGTCCGGACCTTCCGGGTCATCGACGGCGCCGACGAGGTCCACCGCCGCACCATCGCCCGCGAACTGTTCGAGGACGTCCCGACCGAGGAACTCGAGGCGCTGACCTACTTCGGGGAGTAGGGACCGACCCCCTCTGTGTCGTCGTTCCGGAGCACATCCGGCCCCACCGTCTCCCCCCGCCAGGGACCGGAACCCGGTCGACCAGGAGGCGAATACTAATACTTCCGGGTCTCAACACACCGGTATGGACTTCTCGCTCACCGAGGAACAGCGACAGATCGAGGAGATGGTCGCGGAGTTCGTCGACGAGGAGGTCGTCCCGCGGGCAGGGGAGATCGACGAGACCGACGAGTTCCCCTGGGACCTGGTCGACAAGATGGCCGACCTGGGGCTGATGGGGATGCCATTCCCCGAGGAGTACGGCGGTGCCGGCCTGGACTACCACGCCTACCCGGCCGCCCTGGAGGAGGTCTCCCGCGGGTCGGGCGGGCTCGGGACGGTCGTCGCCGCCCACATCTCGCTTGCGGGCAACATGGTCTACGAGTACGGTACCGAGGCCCAGAAGGAGGAGTATCTGACCCCGCTGGCGGAAGGCGAGGAGGTCGGCGCCTTTGCCCTCTCGGAGGCCGGCGCGGGCAGTGACGTTCCCGCCATGGAGACGACCGCCGAGCAGACCGACGACGGGTACGTTATCGACGGGGGCAAGCTGTGGATTTCGAACGGGTCGGTCGGGGAGACGGTCACCGTGTT
>CAZQZE010000416.1:0-1148 GCA_964597715.1 uncultured Halobacteriales archaeon | reverse complement strand
TTGACCGCGATGCGCGCCAGGTCTGCCTCGGTCGCCTCGGTCTCGTGGAGATAGCGGCGGGCGAGCAGGGCGTACTGGCTGGGGGCTGTAATCCCGGACCGTTGCTCGAGGGCGCGCTCGAAGGCGGCCGCCAGGGCGTTGGTCGCCCCTTCGGTCCCGCCGGCGGTCATCTTCTCGACCCCACAGGCCAGCACCGCGTCGTGGACGCCCGCCCGGACGTCCCGGACAGCGTTTTTCAGCGCGAGCGCCCCTGCCGCTGCACAGGCCTCGACGCGCTCGGCCGGGCAGTTGTTCAGCCCGGCCCACTCCGCGAGCAGTGTCCCCTGCATGATCTGGTTCTCGTAGCGCTCGGACTGTGCGCCGACGTAGACGGCGTCGACGACCGTCGCGGGGTCAGGCAACCCCTCGAAGGCCTCGGCCAGCGCCCGGGAAAACAGGTCCCGGCCCGGCAGGTCTGTCCGGCCGACCGGCGAGGTCCCGACGGTCGCAATGTGAGCTGTTCCCATATGTCCGCTTCCGGCCCGGCCCGTTTAACCGTTCGGCCCACGGCGGTCGTGCTGGTATCACGCCGGGGTCGTCCTGCCTGCGGACACGCCGGAGCCGTGTCGGGAACTCCAGGGCCTCTCGGCGTGGGTCTGTCGCGCCCTTCGCGGGTAGTCGTACCGCCCTGTGGAACGCCCAACCACCGGAGCGTGGTGTCCCCTGCCGGAGGACCAGACACGGCCGGGGGTATGCGTGCGGATACCGTCGTTATACGCCTCGGGCGCATAGAGCAGGTATGGAGACACTCGTGACCGAGCGGGACGGGCACATACTGGCGCGGATTGAGGGTGACGACCGGGTGTTCGAGGTGAGCTTCGACTCCGTCGAGCCGACCGACGTGACCCTCCGGTTCTACCGGGACGGCGACCGTGTCGGGAGTATCTACAACGACGACGGCACGGACCGGACGATGGCACGGTTGACCACGGGCCGGGACGGGACCGACTTCATCGGCGTCGAGGTTCCAACGGAGTTTGTCGCCGAGTTGCTCGACGCCGCGAGCGAGGCCGGCCGGGTCACCGACGAGACGATGGCCGAGGGCTACCGGCTTCGGGTGCTGTGAGCGCCCTGACGGCTCCGGGCCGGCTCGACTCGACCGCCCGCAG
>CAZQZE010000415.1:0-1154 GCA_964597715.1 uncultured Halobacteriales archaeon | reverse complement strand
CCTTGGGCTGGCCGGTGGTCCCGGAGGTGTAGAGCATGAGCGCCAGATCGTCACGGGTGGTGGGGTGGGCTTCGAGGTCGTCGTCGGCCGCCGCCGTCACCTCGTCGTAGTCGACGTGATCGTGCTCGATCCCGTTACGCTGGACGACCACGACGTCGTCGTCGCCGACGGTGTCGAGGTCGGGGAGGGCCTCGTTGATCTCGTCGAGCAGGTCGTCGTAGACGACGACGGTCGACGCCTCGGCGTTGTTGATGATGTGAACCAGTTCCTTCGCGCGCAGGAGCTTCATCGAGGGCAGCGCGACCGCGCCGATCTTCTGGATCGCCAGACACGACACCACCGCTTCCGGGCGGTTGGTGAACCGGACGACCACCCGATCGCCCGGTTCGACGCCCTGCGACGCGAGCGCGTTCCCTAGCCGGTTCACCCGCGTCTGGAGCTCCGCGTAGGTGATCTCCTCGTCGCCGAACCGGATCGCGACGTTGTCGCCACGACCCGCTTCGACGTGTCGGTCGACCAGTTCGGTCGCGGCGTTGATCTCCTCGGGGTAGTGGAGTTCCGGCAGTGGGTGGATGAGCTGGGGGCCGTCCTCGGGGAGGTACGACTCCGGTATGTTTGCTTGCATAGCTTGGCTCCCACATCACTATTTATTATAAAATAACTTGCGGTCGGGTCTCAAGCTGGCAGGACAGGCGTGTAAGCTACCCATCATATACTGAATCGATAGCTTGAAATACCGTACCCGTATGATCTATGATGATAATGCCACGGAAAGTTCTCGACAGACGCGCGTTTCTGAAAGCGACCGGCGGCACCGCGGGACTCGGCCTCGTCGCGGGCTGTTCCAGCGGCGGGGACGGCGGATCGGACGACGGCGACGACTCCGGCGACAGCGGGGGCGATACGGACACCAGCGAGGACGGCGGAACCACCACGACCAGCAGCTCCGACGACGGGGGCGAGGGCGCGATCAACATCGGATCGGTCCAGCCCCTCTCAGGGAACTTCGCGCCGTGGGGGCAGGTCCACTCCGCAGGGCTCGCCTTCGCCGTCCAGGAGATCAACGCCGACGGTGGCGTGCTCGGCGGCCGCGAACTCAACATCGTCGAGGCCAACTCCGAGAGCGACCCCGCGGAGGCGTCGTCGATCTTCGA
>CAZQZE010000414.1:0-1177 GCA_964597715.1 uncultured Halobacteriales archaeon | reverse complement strand
GCTTGCGCGGGATATCGTCGCCCTCCGCCACCGAGATGACGAACAGGGAGTAGTCTGCCAGTTCGGGGTTGAACGTGGCCGCGAGATTGTCCCCGCCGCTCTCGACGACCACCAGGTCCAGTTCCGGCCGGGACGCGACGAACTCGTCGACCTGTGCAAGATTCATCGAGGGGTCCTCACGGATCCCCGTGTGCGGGCACGCGCCGGTCTCGACGCCGGCGACGAGGTCCTCGGGAACCACCCCCGCGAACCGGTCGCGGAGTCGGTCAGCGTCCTCCTGGGTGAGAATGTCGTTGGCGATCACACCTACGTCGACCCCCTCCTCCCGCAGGGCGGGCACGAGTTCGCCGATGAGTGCCGTCTTACCCGAACCGACCGGCCCGCCGACGCCGAGGGTAGCGACATCGCGGTGGGTGTTCACGACTCGCCCTCCGTTTCCCCCTCACCGGCCTCCGACCCCTCGACAACCGCGTCCGGCGTCGCACGGATCGGGTCGTGAACGGTCACCAGCTTCGTGCCATCGGGAAAGACCGGCTCAACCTGGACCATGTCGACCATCCTCGGCACACCGTCCATCACGTCGCCGGGCGAGAGAAGCTGTGCCGCCTCGGACTGGAGTTGGGCGACGGTTTTGCCCTCACGGGCCCCCTCGATCACCCAGTCGGAGATGTACGCGACCGCCTCCGGGTGATTGAGTTTGACGCCCCGGTCCTTGCGCCGGCGTGCCAGCTCTGCCGCCATGAATACCGTCAGTCGTTCGCGTTCCTTCGGTGTCAGGTTCATAGGAGATACCGCTGTGCGAGGGCGACTTGGTCTACCGGCTCACAGGTGACGTGTTCGCCGTCGACCCGGACGGCGAACGTCTCGGGGTCGATCTCGATATCGTCGGGACAGTGGTCGTTGTGGACCATCGCGTCCTTGCCGGGTGCACGGGTCCCCTCGACCGCCACGACCGGCGTGTCCAGGTCGTACGCCTCGCCGACCCCGGCCTCGGCGGCCGCCGGACTCACGAAACGAATCGACAGGGCGTTTTTTGCGGCCCCGACTGCCCCCGCCCGGGGGCGCTGCATGGTCGGTTCACAGGTCATCAGCGAGCCGTTTGACTCACCCATCTCGCTGTATACCGGGAACCCACCTTTGAATGTCACCGACGGCTTGATGCCGAAGAACTCCGGTT
>CAZQZE010000413.1:0-1181 GCA_964597715.1 uncultured Halobacteriales archaeon | reverse complement strand
TCACCGTCGCCGACGAGGAGGAGGCCCTGGACCAGGTGCGCCACCTGCTGTCCTATCTCCCGCAGAACAACGTCGAGGACCCCCCACGGGTCGACCCCTGGGACGACCCCGACCGCGAGGACGAACAGCTACAGACGGTGGTACCGGACGAACCCCGCAAGCCATACGATATGACCGACGTAATCGGGGGGGTGGTCGACGAGGGCTCCTTCTTCGAGGTTGCGGCGGGGTTCGCCCGGAATCTGGCGGTCGGGTTCGGCCGGATGGACGGTCACGCGGTCGGTGTCGTCGCCAACCAGCCCCGGGTCAACGCCGGGACACTCGACATCGACGCCTCGCTGAAGGGCGCCCGGTTCGTCCGCTTCTGTGACGCGTTCAATATCCCGATTCTCACCTTCGTCGACGTGCCCGGGTTCATGCCCGGCACCGACCAGGAGCACGACGGGATCATCAAACACGGGGCGAAACTGCTGTACGCGTTCTCCGAGGCGACGGTGCCGCTGGCGACCGTGATCACCCGGAAGGCCTACGGCGGGGCCTACGACGTGATGGCCTCGAAACACATCGGCGCCGACGTCAACTACGCCTGGCCGACCGCCGAGATCGCCGTGATGGGGCCACGGGGCGCGGTGAACATCCTCTACAGCGACGAACTGTCCGAGGCCGAGGACCCCGACGCCCGTCGCCAGGAACTCATCGACGACTACCGCGAACAGTTCGCCAACCCCTACACCGCCGCCGACCGGGGGTTCGTCGACGACGTACTCGACCCACAGGAGACCCGGCCCCGACTGGTACAGGACCTGAAGATGCTGCGCTCGAAGCGCACGTCCCAGCCAAACAGGAAACATGGCAACATCCCACTCTGAGCCGACCGTGGAGGTGCCGGGCGGGGGCACGCTGTCGCTCCCGGCGGACGCGACGCCGGCGGAGGCGGCGGCCATCGCCGTCGCTGTCGGGGCTCACCTCCAGGACCGGCAGACGGCGGCGCTCGCGGCCGCCGAGGCGACAGAGGGGGACGACCGGGCGCCGACAGGTTGGGCCTTCGCCGGCCGTCGGGAGGCGCTGACCGGCACACCCGGGCGCACAGGGGGAGCGGAACCGACAGACAGATGGGCGGCTGCAACGCGACTCAACGGACTCAACCATGACTGACTTCGACAAAGTGCTCGTGGCGAACC
>CAZQZE010000412.1:0-1192 GCA_964597715.1 uncultured Halobacteriales archaeon | reverse complement strand
CTACGCCTTCATCTACACCTCGGGGACGACGGGCCGGCCGAAGGGGGTCGTCCACGAACACCGCGACATGGTCGAGCACAACCTGATCTGTATCGGCGAGGAGGGGATCGGCCGGGACGATGTCGGGCTCTCGGCGTTCCCGCTGTACCACTGTGCGGAGTTACAGGCCGCCCTGTTCCCCCGGATCCACGCCGGCGCGACCAGCGTTATCCACCACGACTTCGACCCTGTTCGTGCGCTACAAGCCATCGACGAGTACGGCGTGACGGTCTTTTTCGCGGCGCCGACGGGCTGGAACGGCCTGGTGCAGGCCGCACAGGAGGTCGACGCCGACGTCTCCTCGCTGCGACTGGGGATGTACGGTGCCGCGCCGATGCCCGAGGAGGTGCTCGAGGGCTGTATGGAGCTGTTCGACGCCGGCTACCTCCAGGCCTACGGGATGACCGAGATCGGCCCCTGTGGCACCTTCCAGTACCCCGAGGACCAGGTCGACAAGCAGGGGTCGGCGGGGCTGCCGGCGCTGAACCACGACCTCCGGCTCGTCGAGCCCGACGCGGACCCCGACCAGGTGGTCGACCAGGGGGAGGTCGGGGAGATCCTCTTTGCCGGACCCTGCACCATGCGGGAGTACTGGAACCGGCCGGAGGCGACCGCGGAGTCGCTGCGCGAGGGTGACGGCAGGACGTGGTACTACACCGGCGACCTCGGCTATCGCGACGAGGACGGCTATCTCTACGTCGTCGACCGGAAAGACGACATGATAATCTCCGGCGGGGAGAACGTCTACCCCACGGAGGTCGAGGATATCCTCTACGCCCACGAGGACGTCATCGAGGCGGCGGTCGTCGGCGAGCCACACGAGGAGTGGGGCGAGCGCGTGGTCGCCTACATCGTCGGCGACACCACCGCCGAGACGCTGGAGGAGTACACCCTCGAGACCGACGACCTGGCGGATTTCAAGCGGCCACGGGCCTACTACTTCGTCGACGAACTCCCCAAAAACCCCAGCGGGAAGGTCCAGAAGTTCAAGCTGCGGGAGGGCGAGGACGTCGACCCCGAGGTTGCCGAGCCCTGAGCGGTCGCGGAGCGGTCACGGGCCGCTGTACGCCGGCCGTCGTCACAGCGGTCCCAGCGCGAAAGCCCACGGCCACAGCCGTGGGAGGACGCGCGTACTCTCTACGTGACTCCGAGA
>CAZQZE010000411.1:0-1226 GCA_964597715.1 uncultured Halobacteriales archaeon | reverse complement strand
CGTACTTCTGTCCGGCAGTATGAGTTAGGAGTTCGCTCCGGGAGTCAGCTACCCACCCGTGAACGTGTGGGTTTGCCGGTGGGACTCCGGAGTTTCGCGCCCCCGCCTCGAAAGCCCCAGGCCCGCTCTTTTCTAAGAGTCGGCTCTCTCAGGTGGCCTTGTGTCGGGAGTCGGAGAGACTCGACCAGCATCCCCTGACCCCGGGGCTGGCTGACAGACAGCCCGTTCCGCCAACCGCTTCCGAGCCTGTGGAACGTATCTGATCCTGGTTTCTCAGAGTTACATAACGAGTACGCGCGCCCTCCCGCGGCTGCGGCCGTGGGCTTTCGGCCTGGGACCGCTGTGAGACTGCCGCTGTGCTGGTCGGTGTGTGGCTGAGGGGAGTAAGCCCCCTTCTGTTCTACCGGCATTCGGCTGAGCGTCCGGACCCGCGTCCGGGCTACCTGTGGGTCCGGACTTGCACCGGTGAGGATTCGCCGTTCCATCCGTTCTCGTCCGTCAGCGCGCGGGCGGGGCCCGCGCGCCCAGTTCGTTCCGCCGGGTGGCGGAACGCGCCCTCGGCGGGTTAACTCCCCCTCGCTTGCGCTCGGGGTTCACACGCCTCATCGGTCGGGACGAGGGGTGCCGTTTCTGTTCCAGAGCCGGCGGTCTCCCACCCCGGGCTTGCGCCCGGTCACCTGCCCGGACGGTGGGGGGACTTTTCTCATGTCCCTTGCGGGTGCGCTCGCGGGTCAGGACGGCTGCCGTCCTGCGCCCGCTCGCACGTTCCGTTCTGCCGGGGGCAGAACGCGGTCCGGGACACGGGAGCCGGGCTCCCTCTGCCGCCCTTCCTTACGAAGCCGGCGGTAGTAAGCCGTTCGGTCGTCGCCTCGCCGTTGTCGGCGTCGAACCTGCTCTCCCGAGGGACGCATATTTATATTGGACTGGGGCGTGTTAGCACGCATGGCAAAAGCGGAACAGAGCAACCCTGGATTCGTCGAGACCGAGGAGCTGACGCTGATCAAACAGACCGCTCAGGAGGTCGCTGCGGGGTACGACGACGAGTACTGGCGGGCGGTGACAGACGGCGAGCGCCGGCCGACGGAGTTCTGGCAGGACTGTGCCGACGCGGGCTTTCTGGGCGTGACCGTCCCCGAGAGGTACGGCGGCGAGGGGATGGGTGTCGTCGAGTTGACGACCATCGTCGAGGAACTCGGCGCGCACGGCTGCACGAGCGCGAACATGCT
>CAZQZE010000410.1:0-1229 GCA_964597715.1 uncultured Halobacteriales archaeon | reverse complement strand
ACCTCGACCGCGTCGCGAACGTCCACGTGGCTGTCGACGACGGGCGGAACACGGGCGGGACATCGGCCGATGGCTCCGACGGGACGGACGACGTGACCTTCCTCCGGACAATCGAGCCGGGCGCGACCGACCGCTCCTACGGGGTCCACGTCGCGACCCTCGCCGGCGTGCCCGACCCGGTGGTCTCCCGCGCCGACGAGGTCCTTTCGCGGCTCCGCGCCGACGAGGCGATCGAAGCCCGGGGCGGTGGTGGCGGCGGTAGTGCCGGGGACGACGGCACCCGACAGGTGGTGTTCGACCTCGACGCCGGCCGGCTCCGGACCGACGCCGGGCAGGGTGCGGGCGACACCGCGGGCGACGGCCGAGCCGACGGGACGCGCAAGCGCAGCGGCGACGCGTCGAACGGGATTCCCGGACCGGCGCCCGGGTCGACGACGGCAGTCGACGACTCCACGGATCCAGCCGTCGAAGCCGTGATCGACGATCTCCAAGATGTCGATGTCGAGGAGACCTCGCCGGTAGATCTGTTGATGCGGGTGCGGGAGTGGCAGTCGAAGCTCTCGGAGGGGCCGCCCTCCGGGTAGCGCCGGCGCAGTGTCGTTCCCGCCGGCCTCGTACGGTTTACTGTAGTCGATCACCGGTCATCCCCTACACGGGTCGGCGATGACCGGTAATTCGGTACGGTAAATGGCAGCAATGGATCAGTTCGACCGGTAAGGATTAGCCCCTCGGCGACCAGGGTTCCGGTAGTAATGTGGAGCGACGAGCGACCGCGCCGCGACTCAAGGCGTCGAAGCGGGCGCCCGTGGGGCGAACCGAGTCCGATCCGCCGAGATGTATCTTCACCTCGCGGAGGTGAGCGCGCGTGAGCGATGAGGAGCACCTCCGGGCGACGATCAGCCAGCGCGGCGTGCTATTCTCCGCCGGGGATCGGATCCTTGTCGTCCGGCGCAGCACCGACGGCGGGTGGGAGCTCCCCGGCGGCCGGCTCGAACCCTACGAGGACGCCCCGAACGGCGTCCACCGCGAGATCGTCGAGGAGACCGGGCTCGACACCCACGTCGTCCGCCCGGTACACACCGCGTCGTGGCGCAACGACACCGATCACGGCCGCTTTGCGGTCTACTACTGGTGTCTCGTCCCCGACGGCCTCGACGTTGCGGCGTCGGATCCCGTCCGCCTCAGCGACGAGCACACCGACCACGCGTGGCTGCAGCCGGACCGGGCCA
>CAZQZE010000409.1:0-1229 GCA_964597715.1 uncultured Halobacteriales archaeon | reverse complement strand
TGAGCAGCCCCCGGGAACAGTCAGTGTGTCCACACGCTTCGGTGCCGGGGCGGGTGCCTAGCGACCCCGCGGGCGAGATTCGGTCCGGCGGTCGGTTGACGCCCCGTTTGGACGACAGCCGCGGCGACGCTGGGTCTCGTGTTCGGCCTCCTCGGTGCGCGGACCGCCGGTCGAAACGGTCCAGTCTCCGCCCTGTGCCGCGGTCGTGCGTCGTAGACACCGGTGTACAATCTCGCACGCCGTATTCAGCGGCGCCGTTGAGACCGCTCGCGGACCGAGGCGCTCGATAGGGGGACCCGTTCGCGAACAGGACCGGGTCGCTGCTCCGGCAGGAGTGTCGCCACCCTCGCGGCTGTGAGCGGTCGGGGCTCCCGTCACTCTCCGCAGGAATCGAGTCGACGGTCGCGCGTACGGAGGATTCAGGGGCACAGAATCCCAACGACTGGTATGAACCCCGACACCGAGTCGGTCGACCTCCACGTCGACTTCACCGCGATGTTACAGTCCGACGACGTGCCACACCGCGACCGAACCCGGGCGGACGGACTCCCCTGGCGGCCACCGACGGGGTGGCACCACGCCGAGGTTGTCGCGGTCGTCATTGAGGCGCTGTTCACCGGGGTCGTCGAGGTCGAGACGCCGTTTGAGGTATTGCAGGCGGATGGAACGGTCAAGTACCGGGCAACAGTGCGTGCTGACGCCGAGCGTCTGCCCGACGACAGGGTCCGGGTCATCGACCGCCCGGACGCCGGTGGTCCGCCCTCCCGCCGCGAGTTCGACTCCTCGACGGAGACGTTCGACGTGGAGGACGCACTCGACAACCTCTGAGGGCGGTCACTCGACCACACTGGGTTCGTGTAACGGTGTGCCCGCTATCAGCAGGCGGCAAGGGCAAAGACCGGGTGGCGGTCACGTAGTAGGTACTCCGACCGGCATCGCCCTGCCGGCGCGCACTACGCTCGTGAGCTCCAAAACCGGGCGGTCCCGCCGCCCGTCAGTCCCCTCCCTGGACCGGGAACGCTTCGTGACACCCCGGGCAGACCACAGCCCGAAAGAGCAGCCCCTCGTCGGCGTCCTCGAGGTCGAATTCCGCGCCACACGACGGACAGGTCCCGACTGGCACGGACAACAGTACGGTCTGGTGGCAGGAAAGCGACTCGCCGGCCGGTGGACGAACACCGCGACGCCGGTACAGCAGTCTGGCACCGCCGGTAGCGGCTCTGTCGTCG
>CAZQZE010000408.1:0-1243 GCA_964597715.1 uncultured Halobacteriales archaeon | reverse complement strand
GTTCACCGCTACGGCGAGAACGCGTTCGGCCTCTACGGCCTCCCGGCCCCCCAGGAGGGCCAGGTGACGGGGATTCTCGGCCCCAACGGGATCGGAAAGACCACCGCCGTCCGTGTCCTCGCCGGCGAACTCGACCCCAACCTCGGCCGCGTCGGTGACGAACCCGACTGGGCCGACATACTCGAGGAGTACCGCGGGACTGCCCTCCAGGACTATCTCGAGGCGATGCGGGACGGCGACGTGACCGTCGCCCGCAAGCCACAGTACGTCGACCAGATCCCCAGCCAGTTCGACGGGACGACCCGCGCCCTGCTCGAGCGGACCGACGAGCGCGGTGCCCTCCCGGAGCTAGTCGACCGGCTCTCGATCGGCCCTGTGGTCGACCAGGACATCGACACCCTCTCGGGCGGTGAACTCCAGCGGGTCGCGCTGGCCGCGACACTCGCCCGGGACGCCGACTTCTACTTTCTCGACGAGATTACCCCCTATCTCGACATCGGCCAGCGGATGACCGCCGCCCGGCTGGTCCGGGAGCTCGCCGACGACGGCGACCGCTCGATGCTCGTCGTCGAACACGACCTCGCGATCCTCGACCTGCTTGCGGACAACATCCACGTCGCCTACGGTGAACCCGGCGCCTTTGGCGTGGTCACGACGCCAAAGTCGACCACCAACGGGGTCAACGAGTACATCTCGGGGTATCTGGAGGCCGAGAATATGCGGATCCGGGAGACCGACATCGAGTTCGAGGAACACGCCCCCCGGACGCAGGCGACCGGCGACCCCGTCATCGAGTACCCCGACCTGGCAAAGAGCTACGGCGAGGGGGAGTTCTCACTGACCGTCGAGGGCGGGACCATCCGCGAAAACGAGGTGCTCGGGGTTGTCGGCCCCAACGGGATCGGGAAGTCGACCCTCGCCAAACTGCTTGCCGGCCGGCTCACGCCCGACGAGGGGACGGTGCCTGCCCGGCTGAATATCGCCTACAAGCCCCAGTACATCGAGATCGACCAGCCGATGCGTGTCGACGCCTTTCTCTCCTCTATCACGCAGGACTTTGGCAGTTCCTACTGGACCACCGAGATCGCCAACCCCCTCCAGCTGGATGCGGTGATGGAACAGCAGTTGACGGACCTCTCGGGCGGGGAGCGCCAGCGGGTGGCTATCGCCGCCTGCCTCTCTGAGGACGCCGACCTCTACCTGCTCGACGAACCGTCCGCCCACCTCGACGTCGAGCAGCGGG
>CAZQZE010000407.1:0-1255 GCA_964597715.1 uncultured Halobacteriales archaeon | reverse complement strand
CCAACGCCATTTCAGGCTTCGAGGCCGGAGCCAGCCAGGCGCAGGTGTCGGTCAACGGCATCGGCGAACGCGCCGGCAACGCGGCCTACGAGGAGGTCGTGATGGCGCTAGAGTCGCTGTACGACGTCGACACCGGGGCCGATACGACGGCAATCGCCGAGGTCTCCCGGGTCATCGAGGAGAAAAGCGACGTCCCGGTGCCGGGCAACAAGCCGGTCGTCGGTGACAACGCCTTCTCCCACGAGAGCGGCATCCACGCCGCCGGCGTCATCGAGAACTCCGACACCTTCGAGCCCGGTGTGATGACGCCGGAGATGGTCGGCGCCGAACGGGAGCTGGTGCTGGGCAAACACACCGGCCAGCACTCGGTCCGTGAACGCCTCGAGGAGGCCGGGTACGACCCGACCAGCGACGAGGTCCGGGAGGTCACCCGCCGCGTGAAGGACTTTGGTGCGGAGGCCCAGCGGGTCACGGTCGACGAACTGGAGAAGTTCGCCCGCGAGGTCGGCGTCGAACAGGCCGAAGAGGAGGTTCGGGCGTAGGGCAGATGCCAGCCTCCGCCCCCGCAGTCACCGGCCACCAGCCACTGGCGACCAGCCCCGGGTGTAGGCCCGCCCACGCGACCGACCGGGCCCGCGGATCACGGAACACTTATATTCCACGCCTGGCTGAAACCCGTACTGATGACACCCAGGGCTGGCCGCGCTGTCCGTGCCGTCGCCAGCCGTTCGGGTATCGTAGGGGCGGTATAGCCCCCTATCACCCTTCTCCACCGGTTCGTACCGCCGACAACAATGTTGTAGCTACTATGCAGCACACACACACAGCGGAGGGACGCCGATGAGCGAGCGAGCGTCCGTCCCAAAAGAGGACGAACAGGACGCCGAGGCCGCCGAGGCCGACGCAGAGACAGACGCGGAGCCGACAACGGACGCCGAACAGGATACAGGGCCCGCCACGACCGGCGCGGACGGGGTCGTCCGGGCGCTGGAGAACGCGGGCGTCGAGTACCTCTTTGGCGTCCAGGGCGGGGCGATCATGCCCGTCTACGACGCGCTGTACCGGAGCGACGAGATGACCCACGTCACGATGGCCCACGAGCAGGGTGCGGCCCACGCCGCCGACGCCTACGGGATCGTCACCGGTGACCCGGGGGTCTGTATGGCCACCTCGGGGCCGGGGGCGACCAACCTCGTGACCGGGCTGGCCGACGCCAGCATGGACTCGGACCCGCTGGTGGCACTGACCGGCCAGG
>CAZQZE010000406.1:0-1281 GCA_964597715.1 uncultured Halobacteriales archaeon | reverse complement strand
CCCACGATGAGCCGGGACCTCGTGGCAATCGTCGAGAAACCGCGCGCCCAGGCGGCTGTTGGCTCGCTGCGGGCGGAGGGTGTCTACGACGACAGTCGCTCGACCGTCGAGGCCGACGACGGGACCGTCGCAGTCCCGGTCACCGAGCCCCCCGTCGGGACCGAGGTACTCGAGGTGGCTCGACAGGCCGGCCGGCCCCGGTTGCGGACCCTCGAGGACCACCTCCGCGAGCGGGGCTGGGGCGACGAGGCCGTCGAACGGGCACCGGGGTCGTGGGCGGTCGTCGGTCGCGTCGTCCTCGTCGACTTCGGGGACCTCTCGGCGGCGGAGACCCGGGCGGTCGGCGAGGCGCTGTTGGCGATACACGGCGGCGCCGACACTGTGCTCGCCCGCGAGGGGGTCGACGGCGAACACCGCGAGCCGTCCGTCGAGGTGGTCGCCGGCGAGGGCGATACCGAGACCGTACACCGCGAACACGGCACCGAATACGCGCTTGACCTGTCGACGGTGATGTTCTCGCCGGGCAACAGGGCCGAGCGCGTCCGGATGGGCGAGGTGGTCGCCGGCGGGTGTGGCGAGCCGTCGGACGGACCAGGCAGCGAGGCCACGAGTCGTGTCCTCGACAGCTTTGCCGGTGTGGGCTACTTTACGCTCCCGATGGCCCGGGCCGGGGCGCGGGTGACCGCCGTCGAGCGCAACCCTGCGGCCTTCCAGTACCTCCTGGAGAACACGCTGCGAAACGGCGTGACCGACCGTGTAGCGGCCTATCGCGGGGACTGTCGCGACGTGGTGCCGGCACTCGGTGACCGGTTCGACCGCGTCGTCATGGGCTACTACGAGGCCCACGAGTATCTCGGTGTCACACTCGACGCCGTCGCGCCGGGCGGTATCCTCCACATGCACGAGGCTACCCCCGAGTCGCTGGTGCCGGACCGGCCTGTCGGGCGCCTGGAGGGCGCGGCCGACCGCGCGGGCCGCGGCGTCGAGGTGCTCGACGTGCGGGACGTGAAGGGGCACAGCGAGGGTGTTCGCCACGTCGTCGTCGACGCACGGGTGGGGTGACACGCGTCTCTGTCGCGGCAGGCCACCGGAGCGCGGATACCGCAGTCCCTAAGCCACCAGCGGACAGATTATAGGTATGGACCGCCAGCAAATCCTCGCCATTGTCTTTGTCATCCTGATGGTCGGGTCCTCCATCGTCTACGGGCTCGCATCGGTGTTTTAGACACGCTCTAAGCCGGCTTGAACACACTGACAGCCACCCACGACTGACGTCGTGGG
>CAZQZE010000405.1:0-1289 GCA_964597715.1 uncultured Halobacteriales archaeon | reverse complement strand
CCGTCGCCGGCCAGGACGCCGTCAACCGCGCCCGGGAGTTCGACGAGGCCGCCGGGACCGACGGCTCGGTGCTCACGAAGGCCGACGCCGACCCGCAGGGTGGGGCCGCCATCTCGATTGCGTACGTGACCGGCAGACCGATCCTCTTTCTGGGGACCGGCCAGGACTACGACGACCTCGAGCGGTTCGACCCCGAGGCAGTCGTCGACCGGCTGGTCGGCTGACCGCTCTCCCAGCCGTTTTCGCCGGTATCCCGGACGCGGATACGTTCGTGCGGTGTCGGGTTACCGGGAAACCGCCGGGCCCTCGGTCCGCGGGCGAGATACCGTGGCGAGTGTAGCAGCAACACTGTCCGCAACGGACGAAGTGTGGCGGTATTGGCCGTGAGGGGGCTGCTGAAGTGACCCGGAGCGTGTACCCTGATAGGCAGCTACGACCCTGGCTGCGCCGGTATCATGAGTACGACAGAGAGACAGACCCAGGACGAGCGCGCGCCTGACAGCACCAACGGGACTGGGAGGCTGGCCGGCGCTATCGGTTTCGGTGGGGTGGCCCGTGGCGGGTGATGACCCCGACGACGGCGACGGGGCGGGCGCGGCACCCGACCGGGAGCGCGAGCCGGACCTTGTCGAGGACGCTCCGGGGACCGGGCACTGCGGCGGGCACCGGCACGAGCAGTGACGGGCGCGGCGAGCCGGCTGCCCCACGGGGCCGACCGCCGGTCGTGTCCCGGTCCGCGCCCGAGAGAAAGTCTTTACCGCAGGACTCGCATACCCGACGGTAAATGGTACTCGACGACCTCGGGAGTTCGCTCCGGAGCACCCTCGACAACCTCCGCGGCAAGTCGCGGATCTCCGAGGAGGACGTCGAGGATATCGTCAGAGAGATCCAGCGCTCGCTGATCCAGGCCGACGTGGATATCACGCTGGTCCAGAACCTCTCCGACAGCATCAAAGGCCGCGCCCTGGACGAGGAACCACCCGCCGGCACCACGCCCCGCGACTGGGTGTTGCGGATCGTCTACGAGGAGCTGGTGGCGTTGGTCGGCGAGTCGACCGAACTCCCCTTGGAGAAACAGACGATCATGCTCGCGGGGCTCTACGGCTCGGGAAAGACGACCACCGCGGCAAAGATGGCGTGGTGGTTCTCGAAGAAGGGGCTCCGGCCGGCGGTCATCCAGACCGACACCGACCGTCCGGGCGCCTACGACCAGGCCAAACAGATGGCCGAGAACGCCGAGGTGGGGTTCTACGGCGACCCCGACGAGGACGACCCCGTCGCCATCGCCG
>CAZQZE010000404.1:0-1291 GCA_964597715.1 uncultured Halobacteriales archaeon | reverse complement strand
CCCGGTGGCCTCGACGAACACGTCCCGGAGGTGCTCGGCTTCGGTGTCGGTGTCGTCCTCGCCGGCTGTCTCGTCCGGAGCCTCGGACCCCGGTCCGTCGGTCCCCGCTGTTGGTGAGTCGTCCGTATCGTCCATTATCAGCCCGTACACGACAGTGACTCAAGTGTTTCCCGGCGCCTGGCGGCGACCTGCCGGCGGACCACGGGGGAGGCCGCCCGTGCTCGTGGGCTCGCGGCGGGGTCACCGTCTCCCGCGAACCCCTCCCTCAGACGGCTGGTCTCCGAACCCTGGGGCTGTTGTCGTCACCCCGGTGACAGCGGGGTCTGGAGTTGGGTGATGTGGGCGACCACCGGTGGGTCGACAGCCTGAGGCGGCGGCAACAGGCCGGGTGAACCGGTCGACGGGTCTGTGGTGGTACCGCACGGGCGGCCGAACACGACGGAGCCCTCACCGCATCGGCTGTTGTCGCCTGCTGCTGCCGCCGACCGGCAACTCCTGTTTTTTGTTGCTGTAGATCCAGGCCAACACGGCGATGTTGATGACCAGGAACACGATAGCGAGGATGTCGATGCTGGCGGCGCCGCCGGCGGGGGCCACCAGTTGGATGAGGCTGAACACCAGGTTCAGCGCCCAGACACCGGCCATCAGCGGCCATCCCCAGTCGGCGTCGCTGAACGCGCCGATAGCGGCCGCGAGAAAGCCAATCGTCAGCACGAGGAAGACGAGGCCGTAGATGGTTGCCAGGGCGCCCGCCTGGCCGGCGGCTTGGGCGGCCTCCTGTGACCCCTGCGCGCCGGTGTCCTGGGCCGCCTGGGACGCCGCTCCGGCGATGCTGGCACCCAGCAGGAAGCCTGCGGTGAGAACGAGATTCAACAGCGAGTAGACGATCGACAGGACGCCGATCAGCGCCCCGATAGCGCTCGAGTCGCCGCCGTCAGCCATCTGTTGTGGCTGTGCCTGCTGGACCCGGCCCTGGGGCTGGCCCTGTTGTGGGGTCTGTGTCCCCCGCTGTGGCTGGCCCTGCTGGTGTTGGTGTTGCTGCCCCTGATTCGTGAACTGTGCACCACACTCCGGGCACGATGCCGCACCCTGTGCAACCTGTGCTCCGCAGTTGTGACACTCTGCCATGATATGACAACACGTTACCACGAACTTCTTCCTAAAGATTACTGTACATGTAGAGGTTGACACTACACCAAATATTATGTAGGTCGAACGGCCGGCCCGGTGCTCGAACGTCAGGGATTTGAACCGCTCGCCACAATCGGTAGTATGGATTTCACTGACCGTC
>CAZQZE010000403.1:0-1333 GCA_964597715.1 uncultured Halobacteriales archaeon | reverse complement strand
ACCGCCAACTGAACACACAGGTGCGCTCGCGCAACGCCGAGGACGAGGGCCAACCCCTTCGGCAGGCGACGCGGGACGTCGTCGGCAACCTCGTCGGGACGTGGCGATTGACGCTTCGGGAGTTGAAGCCAGAATATGTGGGTCTGCTCGTCGAGGCCATCGACTACCTGGATGCCCACAGTGACGACTACGCCATGCAACTCGGCGGCGCGCGCAATTTCGGGGCTGGCATCGTCGATGCCCACGTCGTCAACCCGCTGTACACGGAGTCGGAGCTCCGGCGTGTGTACAATCGCGCCCAGGATGCGACGAGCGGGATGAACACCAAAGACGACATCTGGCGTGACCAGTGCCGGGAGGCGTTCGTCCGTGCGTTGCAGGCCAGAACAGCTGCCGGTGACGGCGACCTGCCGATGCCGACCGAGGATGATGCAGCGTGACCCGAGACGCAGGCCGGTGTCCTGACCCTGACCCCGACCGTGCGTGCGCCCGGGACTGGCAGCCAGTCGAAGCGCCCGAGCGCCGCCCGGAGCCGAAACGTGAAGACGAGCCGGTGCAGTGGTCGTCGCCAGTAGCGGGCGATGCTTCCGGCCCCAACCCTGACCCGGCGGCGCGAGCACACGACACTCAAGCGCGCGACCACGCTGCGCGTCGAGCCGGTGGGGGCGTTGAACTGGACGTAGGTGGGCGGCATGGTTGACGGGCCGGCTGTGGAGGCCGACAGGAGCCGTGAAGACGCGTCCACGCGGGCGGCCGTGATGGTGGCGGTGTACCGGCACGACGTCCACAAGCTGCGGCATAGGCGTCACAACGCGGCGGCAGAGTCGTACGCTGGTGTGGTGGTGAACGAGACGGTGCCGCTGCATGCGGATCGGGATGCGGCGTTGTTGAGTCGGCCGCGTAGGGACCCGGAGCAGACGGTCGCCAATCACTGGTCGCCGTACCGGTTGTCGCTGCTGACGGGCGACACCGCTGTGGAGACGAACCGGATTCAAGCGGCTGCTGACGGTGGGTTCCGCGAACTCGCAGCATCGGACGACCCTGAGCGGTTGCATGCGCGGTGGCTGACGAGCGCGGTCGCCGGGGCGTACAGCGAATCCGTCCACTATCCGTATACGTCGCTACAGTACCACGTGTTGTTGACGGCGGCGCTCTTACACAATTACCGGGCCGGGCACGCGTTCGAGGATCTGTGGGTGGTGGCGACAGCGCCGAGCCTGGACACCACCGCGAAGACGGAGAGAGACACCGCCACGACCCGTGACCCGGCGACAGCGCGGGCGGCCGACGTGGTCGAACCCCATCGAACAGTGCTGTGGACGCCTGTCCTCGC
>CAZQZE010000402.1:0-1336 GCA_964597715.1 uncultured Halobacteriales archaeon | reverse complement strand
CTCGACCAGCGACATGGCGGCGTCGGCGTCCCAGTTTGCCGGGCTCCGCAGGAACACCGCGCCGCCACCGACCAGCGGCTGGAAGGCGGTGTGAGTGAACCCGGTGATGTGGTACAGCGGGAGCCAGACGAGGCTGCGGACCGCCTCGGCGTCGAGGTCAGTCGTGCTCGTCGCGAGTGTCGAACACAGCTGTGCTCGGAAGTTGCGGTGGGTCAGTCGCACGCCCTTTGGCTGACCGGTCGTCCCCGACGTGTAGGGCAACAGTGCCACGTCGTCGCCGTCGGCGTCGACGGTCACCGGCTCGCCCTCGACAGCCTCGAAGGCGGTATCCGCCTCGCGAACCTCGTCGCCGACCGTGATGACCGACACGGACCGGTCGAGGCCGCCGAGCACCTCGTCCAGCCGGGGGCGAAGCGCCTCGTGGGTGAGTACCGCGTCCGCCCCCGAATCCTCGAGCTGGTAGGACAGCTCTCGGCCCTTGTACTGTGGGTTGACCGGCGAGACCGGAACGCCGGCCTTGAACGCACCCAGCGAGGCGATGATGTACTGTGGGCAGTTCGGCAGAAAGAGGAGCAACACGTCGCCGGAGTCGAGGCCGAGGTCGGCGAGCCCGCCGGCAAAGCGGTCCGAGGCGGTCTTCAGCTCCGTGTGTGTCAGCTCCGCCCCGTGGCTCTCGATCGCCAGCGCGTCACCGTGGTGTTCGGCCGTGGCGTCGTGCATCGTCGCCACGTTCCCGCTGAGGTGACTCTCCTGTAGGTCGTCGATATCCATACGCCACCAACAGACAACACCCGAATAAACTTTGCTCTCGCCGCCCCGTTCACGCCGTGTGCCGGCGGCTGCGGCGGTCACCCTGGCGCCCCGACTCAGGCCACCAGCTCGCGGACGGCGTCCACCAGCAGTGTGACCCGGGCGTGGTGTTCGAAGGCGCCGTCGCGGACCCCGTTGGTGACGTAGGCAAAGGCAGTCTCCGCCTGTGGGTCCCCCCAGGCGAAGCTGCTGCCGAGGCCGCCGTGCCCGAACTGGCGCTCGTGGCTGACGGTTCCAAACCGGTCTGTCGGGAGCCCGCCTTTTGCAAAGCCCAGGGCGTACCGGCTCGGCCGCTCCAGCGTGCCGTCGACCTCGGCTTCGGCGTGGAGCCGGGTCGCCTCCGCGACCGTCTCCTCGGCCAGGATACGGGTGCCGTCGAGTTCGCCGCCGTTGGCGATACACGCGTAGAAGCGGGCCATGTCCCGGGCCGTCCCGACCCCGTTCGCGGCGGGGATGACCGCCCGCTGGATTGCCTCGCTGTTGAACAGCGCCGCGGAGTCGGCCGGCTCGGCCTCCAGCCCGTCGG
>CAZQZE010000401.1:0-1337 GCA_964597715.1 uncultured Halobacteriales archaeon | reverse complement strand
GACAGCGCGCCGGCACACCCGGACAGGAGAGCGGGCCGACAGCCCGCGAGGCCTACAGGAGACTGCGGGTCTCGCCCGGCGCCGACGAGTCGGCTGTGAAGCAGGCCTACCGCGAGCGGATCAAGGAGGTCCACCCCGACGCCGCCGACGGCGACGCCGAGGAGTTCAAGCGGGTGCAGGCCGCCTACGACCGGTTGACCGAGTAGTCGAGGCCGGGGGCCGGGAGTTCCCCGACACCGGGGGCTCAAACCGGGCGACACGCCCGGCCTGTCCGTAAACCTCGGTCGCGGGATTGATACCGACCGCGGCAGAAGATGATGTCAATGCCGGACGGAGACGACAGTCACAGCGCCGGTCGCCGTGTAGGGGATATGCCGCCGCTGGCCGTCGACATCGACGGCACGCTCACCGACGACCGACGCCGGCTGGACCCGCGGGTGCTGCCGGTCCTCCGGGAGTGGGCCGCGCCGGTGGTCGTTGCCACCGGAAAGTCGATGCCGTATCCCGTTGCCCTCTGTGAGTTTTTGGGGATCGAAACGCTCGTGATCGCGGAGAACGGCGGGGTTGTCCTGACCGGCCGGGCCGGCGGTTTCGAGACCCAGGGCGACCGGGAGGCCGCCGAGGCGGTTCTGGCGGAGTACCGCGACCGTGGGTACGACCTCGGCTGGGGGGAGGCGGACCTCGTCAACCGTTGGCGCGAGACCGAACTCGCGGTCAGCCGCGACCAACCGCTCGCCCCGCTCGAGGAGATGGCCGCCGACCACGGACTGGTCGTCCTCGACACGGGCTTTGCCTACCACGTCACCTCGCCGGACGTGAACAAGGGGACCGGTCTCGTAACGGTCGCGGAGACCCTGGGCCACGACGCCGCTGACTTCGCCGCTGTCGGCGACTCGGAGAACGACGCGCCGGCGCTTCTGGCTGCCGGGCGAAGCGTGGCCGTCGCGAACGCGGACGCGGTGGCGCGGGAGGCTGCCGACCACGTCACCTCGGCGGCGTACGCCGACGGCTTTCTGGAGGCGGTCGACTGGGTCGCCGACGAGTCCGAGGGTTAAAATACCGGACCGGGACCAGCAACCCTGTGTCCTGACTGTGAACGCGCCGTGACCAGCGGTCGTGCGACACACCACGGCGCGAGAGAAACGTGTCGCCAGTTCGCCACACAGACCGCCGCCTGACGGGCACAGAAACCGGGGAAAGCTTTTGCGTGGCGGTCCGCTATCGGTTTCCATGAGCCCCGACCGGGCTACCCTCAAACGAGCCGTCGAGCGCGGCGAGCGCGAGGGTGGCAGCGTCGAGTTCAAAGAGCGGCTCACGAAGAACCTGCACGCGACGGA
>CAZQZE010000400.1:0-1358 GCA_964597715.1 uncultured Halobacteriales archaeon | reverse complement strand
GACGAGGAGTATCTCGACACCCTCGAGAAAGGCGACGTGTTCGTGCTCGGCGGGAACCGCTACGAGTACCGCTACCGGCGCGGGTCGAAGGTCTACGTCGACCGCACCAGCGCGCGCCCGACAGTCCCCTCCTGGTTCTCCGAGCGACTCCCCCTCTCGTACGACCTCGGGCGGGAGATACTGGGCTTCCAGCGCGAGGTGCTCGCCCGACTCCAGCGCGGCGGTCGGTCGGAGGTCAGAGTGTGGCTCCGGGAGTTCCCACTAGACGAACACAGCGTCCGCGCGCTCACACGGATGTTCGACGAACAGGTGCGGTATCTCGGCCCGGCGGGGGTGAGCACGGACGGCCGGCTAGTCATCGAGGAGGAACTCGACCGGGAGGCCTACGAGCGCCGGTACTACGTCCACTCGAACTACGGCCGGCGGTTCAACGACGGCTTCTCCCGGCTGCTGGCCTACCGGGCCGCACAGGAGGCAAACGCCAACGTCCAGGTCGCGGTCGCCGACAACGGCTTTACCCTGTCGATGCCGCTCAACCGGAAGGTCGACATGGCCGGGATTGTCGGGGACCTCGACCCTGGCGACGCCCGCGGGGACCTGCGGGCCAGCCTGGAGGGGACGGACCTCCTCGAACGGTACTTCCGGATCAACGCCACCCGGGCGCTGATGATCCTCAAGCGGTACAAGGGCCACGAGAAATCGGCCAGCCAGCAGCAGGTCAACGCCGAGATGCTGCTTGGCTTCGCGGAGGACCTGGAACGGTTTGCGGTCATCGAGGAGACCTACCGGGAGATACTGGAGGACAAACTCAACCTCGCGGGCATCCAGGAGGTGCTCGCGGCCATCCAGGCCGGCGACGTGACCGTCACCACCGAGCGGGTCGACTCCCCCTCCCCCCGGGCCTTCGGGCTGGCGACGCTGATGGCCTCCGACGTCGTCCTCGCCGACGACGAGTCGGAGGTTCTCCAGGAGTTCCACCGGCGGGTCCTCGACGAGATCGAGAGTGAGGGCGAGGACGGGGCCGTGGCGACGGAGTGACTGGTTCCAGCCGCGTCAGAGATACGGGGGAATCTCGCCGTCACAAGAACCCTCGTCTTTATTGAGCCTCTCCGTACGGTCATGCCACACCACGGCCACAGCCACGAGGAGCCGGAAGCCGGGCACGTTCACCGTAGCGTCGACGGGAGCGTCGACGCCAGAGGTGACTGGGCGCGGCGGCGACGTGAGGGGATCCCGACGGACAAGCAACTGCTAGTCGTCGCCTGCATGGACGAGCGCATCCCCGTCGAGGAGGCGCTGGGACTCGAGCTGGGCGACGCGCAGGTGTTCCGCAACGCCGGCGGGAAGGTGACCGACGA
>CAZQZE010000399.1:0-1363 GCA_964597715.1 uncultured Halobacteriales archaeon | reverse complement strand
TTCCGCTTGTGTTGCGGTATTCCTTTATTAGGGTTAGTGCTACTTTGTATTGTCCCGCTTGAACCCTATACCCGGCAATTCCGCGGTCTTCAAGCCATGCTTGAACACGGCTCTCGCGGCGATTTTTTGGCTTTGCGGGCGTCAAGCACAGCCATACGATATTCAGGCAGCCCAGAACAAAGACGCCCCGGGTACTTTTATACTGTGAGCGGACGCACATGACCTCCCGCCGGAACTTCGTGATCGGTGCCGGCACGCTCCTGACGGGCAGCGGCGCGTTTCTGGGGTCGGGGGCCTTCGGGGTCGGGAACGCGAGCAACCCGGAAAACTGGGTTCCCGTCGGCGTCCGAACCCCCGCCTCGGAGGGCCTCGAGCCGTCTACCGGACTCCCGCAGGACGGCGACAGCGCCGACGGGGATGGTCCCGAGAGCGGGGACACCGGCGAGGGCGACAACAGCGCCGACACCGGTGACAGCGCGGGGGGAGGCGAGGATGGCGGGGACAGCACCGACACAGACCCGACCGAGGACACCGACGACAGCGACGACGACTCGGGTGGCCCGAGCAGCGAGACGAGTATCCGTCTCCAGGCAGCGGGCCCGGCGGTGCTGTCCTCCGAACACGTGCTGACGGCCGGGGACGGCAGGCTCCGGGGACTCAGGCTGGAGAACCTCAACAGGAACGCGCTGACCTACGTCGGGGAGACGTCGGACGGGCGGTTCCCGGACCCGGGTGCCGGCGACCAGGTGGCCTTTCTCGTGGTCAACGACGGCGACGTGGCCGTCGACCTCAGTGTCGATGTCGACGGCGCCGCACCCGAGGTCCTCAACGTCCCCACACAGGTGGACGCGGCAGTCAGCGGCGCGCGCCGGCGGGACCTGACGGCGGTATCGGCCCCCGGACTCCCGCCGGGCGGGGTCGTGTACGTCGTGGTCGAGGTCGACACCACCGTGATCGACACGCTGCCCGACGGCGCCGTCGAGGCGATTACGTTCGTGGCCGACCCCGTGTAGGGGGTGTACGGGGTCGGTGACCGCAGGTGTCGCGGGACGCCCCCGTTCAGGCCGGGGGGGACGCCTGTGTGTCCGAGATGTACGCGGTGAGGTCGGTCGTGGAGAGCATCCCGATGACCGCGTCGGCGTCGTCGACGACGGGCAGGTGACTGACCCCGTAGGTGACCATCGTATCCGCGGCGTGCTGGACCGGGTCCTGGGGGTCGACGCTGACCACCCCCCGGGTCATGTACCGCTCGACGGTTGTCTCGGCCTTTGGCTCGCTCTCGGCGACGATGGTAACAGAGTCCGTGCTGGTGATACTGTCGGACAGAACATTTCGCACCCCACGTCCGACGGAGAGGGCCGAA
>CAZQZE010000398.1:0-1364 GCA_964597715.1 uncultured Halobacteriales archaeon | reverse complement strand
AGGACCTGCCCGAGACCGCGACCGGCAAGGTCCAGAAGTACGAACTCCGCGCGGACTACTGGGACGAGGAGGAGCGGATGGTCGGGACGCAGTGAACGCTGTGACGGGCTAGCCGGGTCACCGGCTAACCCACACTTATACCGGTCCTACCCCTGGGTCAGGTATGGAGACAGCCGACATCGACGACATCGACGCGGTACCCCACTTCCTCGGCGCGAACACCCACCGCAAACCCCTGGCCCGGGCGGTCGAGGGCATGGACTTTGCCTGTACGTACTTCGAACTCGAACCCGGGGACTCCTTTTCCGGCGGGTTACACACCCACACCGACCAGGAGGAACTGTTCCTCGTGCTGGAGGGGACGGCGACATTCGAGACGGCGGCCGGCCCCGGGGCCGAGCGTGAGACGACCGACGTCGGGCCACACGGGGCGGTTCACTTCGAGGCCGACGGCCGCTTCCAGCAGGGCCGTAACGAAACCGACGGCGTCGTCCGGGGGTTCGCGCTGGGTGTCCCGGGTTCGCGCCACGGGTGGGCGGAGACCGAGGCGCTGCTCGAGTGCCCGGCGTGTGCGGAGGAACGTGTCTTCGAGTTCGACCCCGACGACGGTGACGAGCGTATGCCCGACCCCGCGGAGGTGACGACGGCCTGCTCGGTCTGTGGTCACGAGGTATAAGCGACCGCTCACCGCAGGCCCCGGGCTCAGTCGAGCAGTTGGCCGGCGATGGTGTTCCGGAGCACCTCGCTGGTGCCCTCGTAGATCTCGTTGAGCTTTGCGTCCCGGAAAAAGCGCTCCATCGGAAAGTCTTTGACGTAGCCGTAGCCGCCGTGGATCTGGATCCCCTCGTTTGCCACCTCGCGGGACACTTCCGAGGCGTGGAGTTTTGCCTGAGCGGCCTCCTTGGCGAAGCTCTCGCCGCGCATTTTCTTGTCCGCTGCCGAGTGCATCAGCAGGCGGGCGGCCCGTGTCTTGGTGTCCATGTCGGCGAGCTTGTGCTGGATGGCCTGGAAGTCGCCGATCCGCTGGCCGAACTGCTCGCGCTCGTCGGCGTAGTCGAGTGCTTCGTCGAGTGCGGCCTGGGCGATCCCGACCGAGCGGGCGGCGATGGTGATCCGGCCGCCGTTGAGCGTCTCTAGCGCCTGTACAAAGCCCCGGCCCGCCTCGCCGAGCCGGCGGTGCTCGGGAACGTACATGTTCTCGAAGCGCAACTCGGCGGTCGGACAGCCCTTGTCGCCGAGCTTGTCCTCGGTCCCCTCGACGATGAACCCGTCATCCGCCTCGGGCCGAACGATAAACGAGGAGAGGCCTTTGTTGCCGGCGTCGGGGTCGGTCTTGGCGAAGACGGTGACCGTGTCCGCGACCG
>CAZQZE010000397.1:0-1366 GCA_964597715.1 uncultured Halobacteriales archaeon | reverse complement strand
CGGTGCAGTTGCGCGAGCAGGGCCACGACATCATCCGGACGTGGGCCTTCTACACGGTCCTCCGGACGGCCGCCTTAGAGGAGGAGTTCCCCTGGGAGGAGGCGCTCATCAACGGGATGGTCTTCGGCGAGGACGGCAACAAGATGTCCAAATCCCGGGGGAACTTCGTCCAGCCGGAGGAGGCCGTCGAGGAGTACTCCGCGGACGCCTTCCGGCAGGCGATGGCGCTTGGCGGCCAGCCCGGCTCGGACATCCAGTTCCAGTGGAAGGAGGTGAAATCCGCCAGCAGGTTCGGGACGAAGGTCTGGAATATCACCCGGTTTGCGGCCCAACACCTGGACGACGAGCGTGAGCCGCTTACCGACCCGGCCTACCGCGACGTCGACCGGTGGGTGCTCTCGCGGTGTGGTGACGTCGCCGACACCGTCGAGGCCCACATGGACGAGTATCGCTTCGACGCCGCGCTCCGGGAGTTGCGGGAGTTCGTCTGGCACGACCTGGCGGACGACTACCTCGAACTCATCAAAGGCCGGCTCTACGAGGGGCGACCCGGCGAGCGCGACGCCGCCCGACAGGCACTCTTTACCGCGCTGTCGGCCTCGCTGCGGATGCTCGCACCCTTCGCGCCGTTCCTGACGGAGGAGGCCTGGCAGGCCTTGCCCGGCACCGAGGGCAGCGTTCACGCCGGCAACTGGCCGGACTTGGAGCTAGACGACCCCGAGGCGGAGCTGACGGGAGGGCTCATCGCCGACATCGCGTCGACAGTCCGCTCCTGGAAGTCGGACCAGGGGATCGCGCTGAACGCCGAACTCGAGCGGGTGGAGGCCTACCCGGTCGAGACCCCCGAGACGGCAGTCGACACCTACGACCTCGCCGAGGCGGTCAACGGCCCCGTTCACATCCGCGAGGGCGAGCCAAACGTCGAACTCGTCCCCGTCGAGGTCGAGCCCGACCACTCGACTATCGGGCCGGAGTTCCGCGACCAGGCCGGACAGGTGGTCGCCGCCCTCGAGTCGATGGACCCGACAGCGGTGCGCGAACAGCAACGCTACGAGGAGGCGGTCGAGGTCGACATGGGTGAGGAGGTCGCCGTCGTCCCGGGGGACGCGGTCACCGTCCACGAGGAACACCGCGCCGAGTCCGGCGAGGAGGTGACCGTGCTCGACGGCGAGCACGCGACTGTCCTGGTCTACGCCTGACCGTCCGGCCTGTCCGCCCCGGCGCTGACACGTCCCGCATCCAGTGAGAGTTGATTACTCGAACCGGGGTGTGTCGGCAATAGTGGCGGACCGGGCGGGGGACGGGGGCGACTCCCCGGTGCCGGCAGCACACAGGGAGGGCGAGGGCTCGCCCGGTCCCGACGACC
>CAZQZE010000396.1:0-1380 GCA_964597715.1 uncultured Halobacteriales archaeon | reverse complement strand
AGACGATGAACGTCAACGAGCGCAACCTCGAAACGGCTCGCCGGTACGTCTCCAACGGCCCCGAGGCCCATCCGGGTGCCAACTACGTTCGTCGCCCGGACGGCCGCCGGCTAAAGGTTACCGACAAAAACTGTGAGGAGCTGTCCGAGAAGGTAAAGCCCGGCTGGGAGGTGTCCCGCCATCTCATCGACGGCGATATCGGGATCTTCAACCGTCAGCCCTCGTTGCACCGGCTGTCGATCATGGCCCACTTCGACGGCGACGAGATGAACATGCACGCCCTCCAGAACGAGGAAGCACGCTCGGAGGCTCGCGTGCTGATGCGGGTCCAAGAGCAGATGCTCTCCCCGCGGTTTGGCGAGAACATCCTCGGCGCCATCCAGGACCACGTCACCGCCACCTATCTGCTGACGAACCAGAACCCCAAGTTCAACGAGACGCAGGCGCTCGACCTGCTGCGGGCGACCCGGATCGACGAGTTGCCCGACCCCGACGGCGTCCACACGAGCGAAACAGGTGCGGCGTCGGACGCGACATCCGACGCCGAGGCGGACGGCGAGGCCTACTGGACCGGCCGGACGATCTTCTCGGAGCTACTACCCGACGGGCTGGACCTCGAGTTCACCTCCTCGGCGGGCGACGAGGTCGTGATCGAGGACGGCCAGTTACGGTCGGGCACCATCGACGAGGACGCTGTCGGCGCCTTCGGCGGCGAGGTCGTCGACACTATCGCAAAGGCCTACTCGCGGACCCGGGCGCGGATCTTCATCAACGAGGTTTCCTCGCTTGCGGTCCGGACGATCATGCACTTTGGCTTCTCGATCGGGATCGACGACGAGTCGATCTCCGAGGAGGCCGAGGCCCAGGTCGACGAGGCCATCGGCAACGCCCGCGAGCGGGTCCAGGAACTCATCGAGACCTACCGCCGTGGCGACCTCGAGTCGCTGCCGGGCCGGACGGTCGACGAGACCCTGGAGATGAAGATCATGCAGACGCTGGGCAAGGCCCGCGACAGCGCCGGGGATATCGCCGAGGACAACTTCGGCTCGGACAACCCTGCGGTCGTGATGGCCGAGTCCGGCGCGCGTGGCTCGATGCTCAACCTCACGCAGATGGCCGGCTGTGTCGGCCAGCAGGCGGTCCGCGGCGAGCGGATCAACCGGGGCTACGAGGGTCGTACCCTCTCTCACTTCGAGCCAAACGACCTCTCGGCGGACGCCCACGGCTTTGTCGAGCACTCCTACCGCGAGGGCCTGGACCCGAAGGAGTTTTTCTTCCACGCGATGGGCGGCCGCGAGGGGCTGGTGGATACGGCGGTCCGGACCTCGAAGTCCGGCTATCTCCAGCGCCGGCTGATCAACGCCCTCTCCGAGCTCGAGG
>CAZQZE010000395.1:0-1386 GCA_964597715.1 uncultured Halobacteriales archaeon | reverse complement strand
ACGACCCCGAGTTCATGACCGAACTCGTCGCCGACGCGATGCACGCCTGGTGGGAGTATATGCCCGCCCGCGTGGAGTACGACCCCGCCGGGGAGTCGCTGCAGGACCGTTTTCAGCTGTGGCGCAGCATCGAGTTCGGCGACCTGCTGACCCTGGCGATGACCGACGAACGGCTCTTCCGCGACCCACCGCGGGAGGCCATCCCGACGCCGGACAACATCGGCCCTCACCGCGAGCCGCCCGGCCGGACGATGCTTGGCGAGGACCAGCGGGAGTGGCTGGTCGACACGGTCACCGGCTCGGAGACGCTGTGGACGGCCTGGGCCGACGAGGTGCTGACGATGCCGTTCCGACTGGGGTCGGGGCCGCTGTCGGTCTACCCGGTCCAGGGCGGCTGGGACGGCTACACACGCGAGCGACAGCGGATCACCGAGGCCATCGGCGCCGCCGATGTCGACAACTACATTTCGGTCACGGGCGACATGCACTGTTATATCGCGGGCTACCAGCAGACCGCCTACCCCGGCCGGGTCACCGGCGGCGAGGGTGTCGCACAGGGCGAGCGCATCGGTCTCGAGTTCATGACCCCCGCGACCACGTCGCTGAACGCCGCCGAGGCACTCCACCTCACCCGCGGCCTCCGGGGACGAGTGACCGAGCCGCTGGTCTCAAAGCTCGTGACCGGTATGAACCCCCATATCGAGTTCTTTGACAGCCACAACTGGGGGTACTCGACGCTGGAATTCACCCGCGAGGGCTGTACCTACGTGGGCTACGCCGTCGACAAGACCGTCGACTCCGCCGACGCCGATCGCGAGGTGCTCGTCGCATACCGCGTTCCCGAAGGGGTCGTCAGCCTGGAGGATGTGACCGACGAATACCGGGAGGCAGGGTAGCTGTCGCCGGTGACGGACGTCACCCGGTCGGCGTGCCCGTCCCCTCGGCCTGGCGCGTGTAGGTGACGCTGATGCGCGTACTCGAGAGCTGTGCGCGGGTGACTGGCTCCGCAGCCGTCTCGGCTGGGGCGCCGGCCTCAATCTCGAGTTCCCGCTCAAGCGCGAAGACGTCGAACAGTAGCGTCGTCTTCCGACCCAGTGGTGGGCAGGGGGGGTTGTACCCCGGGTCGGTGCCGGGCTGGCTACTCTGACGGGCCCCGCCCAACCGCTCGACGGTTTCGGTTCGTGGGACGGCCTCGGGGAGTCCCTCGGTGTCCGGCGGGAGGTTCCAAACCACCCAGAACAGCGGCTTGTTGAACACGCCAAGGTCGGCCTCGGCGACGACCGCAAGCGCGGCCGTCGAGTTCGGGGTCGACTCGACGAGCAGGGGCGGGGACACCCCTTCACCCTCGCAGGCATATCGGTCGGGGAGGGTCCCGTCATCGGCGAG
>CAZQZE010000394.1:0-1411 GCA_964597715.1 uncultured Halobacteriales archaeon | reverse complement strand
TCGCGGTGCCGTGCTGGCCGGCGCCGGTCTCGGCGATGAGCCGCTCCTTGCCGGCCTGCTCGGCGAGCAGCCCCTGCCCGAGCGTGTTGTTCAGCTTGTGCGCCCCGCCGTGGAGCAGGTCCTCGTGTTTGAAGTAGACCTCCGTGTCCCACCGCTCGCTGAGCGTCTCGGCGTGGTAGACCGGGGTCGGCCGGCCGCCAAACTGTTTCAGGAGGTACTGGTACCGCTCCTGGAACTCGTCGGTGGGGACGATCTCCTCGAAGGCCGTCGCGAGCTGGTCGAGTGGCTCCTCGAGCGGTTCCGGAACGTGTCGGCCGCCGAAGTCCTCGAACTCACCGGGCTGTGACATACCGCGTACCGGGTGTGGCGACGGCTAAAACGTATCGGTCGGGTTCGACCCCGGTCACAGGGGTGGCGTCCGATACCGGTCCGGCCGTGCTTCGGCGACGGCCACGACAGGGCCGGTATGTACCGGTAGTGAGCCAGGGTGGCGCTATATACGCCACATATCAATCTACTTGCACCGCAGCGCCGGAGTGCCGGTCGATGGGAGCCGAAAACGGCCCGACGGTCGGTGAACAGATCGTCAAAGGGACCGAACAGTACGTCTCGCGGGTCGAGGCGTGTGTGACCCAGATTCCGGCGCTACTCGAGCAGTACGCCGAGGGTGGCCCGTACCGGGAGACCGCAGAGCGGGTCCACACACTCGAAAGCGAGTGTGACCACGCCCGAAGGCGGGTCTGCGCGACCATCACGACTGCCAGCGCCGAGGAGGTGGGTCTCCGGAACAGTCGGGTCCAGCTCAACTCCCCGCAGGTCGTTGCGCTGTTTCAGACACTCGACCGGGTCGCCAACGCCGCCGAGCAGGTTGCAGCGGAGCTTCCCGTCGTCGGGCCACCGGTGGGGGCGCCGTTCGCCCGGCTCCGCGAGATGGCCGACCGCGCGACGGAGGCGATGGCCGCCCTCGCCGGGGCGGTGGTCACGTTTGCCCGGGCGCTGTGTGACCCGGCCGGGTCGGTGACCCTCGTCGACGAGATTGCGGCGGTCCGGGACGCGGAGAGCAGCTGTGACCGGCTCCGGACCGACGCGGTCGCCACCGCGTTCGACGAGTTACCGACCGCCACGGCGCTGCTACACCGGGAGTTCGCGCTCCTGCTCGACTCCGTTGTCGACGCCATGGAGGACGTCACCGACCGGATCGTACTCATCGCCAGCAACGGGTCCTGGGTCACGAGCCAGGTCGACCGTGACCCGCCGGCCTGACCGGCGGGGACGGGCCTGCGCCCGACACCTCAGTACTCGGCGACCGGGTCCCGCTCCCAGAAGTCACTCGACTTCCGGAGTTTCGGCACCCAGGTCTCCTCCTCGGTGGCGAGCATCGCCACCCGGGAGGGCTCGACCTCTCTGAGCA
>CAZQZE010000393.1:0-1421 GCA_964597715.1 uncultured Halobacteriales archaeon | reverse complement strand
GTACGCGCGCCCTCCCACGGCTGCGGCCGTGGCGTTCGCGCTGGGACCGCTGTGATAGGCCTCCCTCGACCCGGACCGCCGCGCGAGCCTCACGGCCCGGCCGAGTCCGGAAACGTTCAACTGTTGTGCGAGCGAGAGGTGTCGTATGGACGACGTGGACAACGTACTCGAGGAACTCGCCGGCCTGCCGACGATGGCCCACGCGACCGCCTCGCCCGACGGCGGCGAGGTCGCGCTGTACTACGACATCACGGGCCGCAACGAACTCCACGTGCTGGACGTCGAGACAGGCAAACTCGAGCAGTGGAGCGACGGCGAGGTGCCACGGAACGCCCGCTGGCACGTCGACTGGGACGAGGGCGGTGACCGGGTCTACGTCCACCTCGACGACGCCGGCGACGAACAGAACGACGTCTACGCGGTCGACCGGGACGGGAGTGTCGAGCCGGTCGTCGAGATGGACGGGCAGACCTCCGTCGTGGACACCGCCGAGGACACGCTGCTTCTGGGGTCGAACCGTGACGGCCAGCTCAACCTCTTCGGACACGACCTGGACAGCGGCGAGACGGCGAAGCTCACCGACTACGAGCGGGCAGTGTGGGCCGGGACACTCTCGCCGAGCGGCGACCGGGTCGCGTACGCCACCAACGAGACCGACGACTTCGACAACCGTGACGCGTACGTGGCCGACGCCGACGGCTCGAACGCCCGCGTGCTCGATGTCGGGGAACCGGGCGCCGAGACCACCCCGGTCGACTGGGGACCCGACGGCGACCGACTCCTCCTCGCCGACAACAGCCCCGACCTCGGGCGGCTCGGTGTCTACGACCTCGGAGGCGAGACCGTCCGGTGGCTCGGTGACGGCGAGTACGAGGAGGCCCCCGAGGCGTTCACACCTGACGGGGAGCGCGTTGTCGGCACCCGGACCCGTGACGCGCTGACCGTTCCTGTCGTCTACGACATAGAGAGCGGTGAGGGTCGGGAGTTCGACCTCCCGGAGGGGGTCGCGGCGTTCGGGGTGGCCGGCGAGAGCGTCCTCGACGAGGACCGGGTCATCCTCTCTCAGACCACGCCGACGACCCGGCCGACACTGCTGGCCTACGACCTGGCGGCCGACGAGTCAGCCACCCTCGTCGAGCCCGAGTACGGCCCCTTCGAGCCCGACGACTTTGCCGACCCGGAGTATTTCACGGTCCACTCCGACGGCGTGCCCGAGACCCGGCAGGCCGCCGTCGAGCACGACCCCGCCGAGGAACTGGAGATTGGCGCGCTACTGTACGACTCCGGGGAGCGCCCCTCGCCGCTGGTGGTCAACCCTCACGGCGGCCCACGGGCACGCGACGAGAAGCGGTTCGACCTCTACACACAGGTGCTCGCCGCCCGCGGGTTCTCGGTGTTACAGGTGAACTACCGCGGGTCGA
>CAZQZE010000392.1:0-1435 GCA_964597715.1 uncultured Halobacteriales archaeon | reverse complement strand
CGACGGTCACCTGGTCTTTGCCCTCGTCGATGCGCTGGACCTGTGCTTTCTCGCCCTTGAACGGGCCGGCGATGAGTTCGACGATATCGCTCTCGGCGATCCCCTCGACGTCGGGGGTCGGCGAGAGGAAGTGTTCGACCTCGGACATCGAGGTTTCCCCGGGGACGACGCCGTTGGCGTGGGGGATCTCGTCGAGGATCCGGTCGAAAACCGCGGGGTCCTTTGCCTCGACCATCACGTACGATGTCACGGAGTCCGGCGCCAGGGCGGCGTGGACCGACTCCTCCTCGCGGTTCATGATCATGTCGGCGACGGTCCGCTCCTGGCTCGCGGTGGTTTTGACGGCGTAGATACCCATCAGGGACCACCCGGGACGATGAACATGAAGACGTAGATCAGAAAGCCGACGAGCCCCACCAGCAGGATCCCTGCACCGGCGATCTTGGCGACCTGGGAGAACTCCTGCCAGGAGGGCGTGCTCGCCAGTTTGAGCACCCGGACGTAGGAACTCAGGTCCTTTGGCGTGTTCATGCCTGTGTGTACTCTGTGCTCGCTTTTTTATCTATTGATGCCGGGTACCCGGAACCCCGGCAACAGTTCCGGCCGTCCTCGGGGCCACACGGGAGGCCCCCGACCCGGTGGGTGGCCACCGGCGCGCCGGTCCGTCGGGTCTCGGCCTGTCGCCCGCGTTGACGGTCACCTGTCAGGGCCGCTCCGTGTGCAAAGGACGCCTGTGTCACTCCACGTAGTCGATGTCCTCGCCGAGTTCCTCCGCGGCGCGCTCCCGCTCGGCCGCCGACTGCCCGTAGATCTGGGGGCTCTCGACGCCCGTGACGACGATCATCGTCTCCATCTTGCCCTCGAACTCGTTGTTGACGCTTGCACCCCAGATGATCCGGGCGTCGGGGTCGATCCGGTCGTAGATCTCCTCGACGACGCCCTCGGCCTCCTCGATGGACATGTCGGGGCCGCCGACGACGTTGACGAGTGCGGAGGAGGCGCCGTCGAACTCCACGTCCAGCAGCGGGGAGCGCAGCGCCGACCGGATCGAGTCCTGGGCCTTGTTCTCCGAGTCGGACTCCCCGAGGCCGATCATCGCGACACCGCCGTTCTCCATGACCGTGCGGACGTCGGCAAAGTCGACGTTGACGAGGCCGGGCTTGGTGATGAGTTCGGTCATCCCCTTTACCGAGCGCATCAGCACGCGGTCACAGATCTTGAACGCGTCCTGCAGCGGCATCGACGGGGCGTAATCCAGCAGGCGATCGTTCGGAACGACAATCACCGTGTCCGAGACCGAGCGCAGTCGTTCGAGACCGGCATCCGCGTTGGCACGGCGGCGCTCCCCTTCCGCCGTGAACGGGACGGTGACGATGGAGATGGTGAGTGCACCCTCGTCCTGGGCGACCTGTGCGACGATCGGCGCCGCACCGGT
>CAZQZE010000391.1:0-1444 GCA_964597715.1 uncultured Halobacteriales archaeon | reverse complement strand
GACGCCCTGGCTATCTGGGACACTCCCCGTAGCTAACGCCCGTATCAACAACAACACTGCGCTGACGGGCACGGACCGGCCGGAGTCAGTCCCCGACTGCCTCGACGGCCGCCCCGACTCCGAGGGTCTGCTCGTCCCCGTTTACCGGCCCGATGACCTGGAGCCCAATAGGGTGTGTCCCACCCTCGACCGGCAGGGTCAGCGCCGGGCAACCCGCGAGGTTGACCGGGCGTGTGTTGACCGCAAGCGGCGGCGCCGCGTCGGGCGCGCCACTCGAGTAGGACGCGGGGCCCCACGTGCCTGTCTCGATTGGCTGGGTCGGCATCGTCGGCGTCACCAGGGCGTCACAGTCGGTCAGCGCCGCCGCGAACTCCTCGGCCAGGGCCTGCCGACGGTTCCGGGCGGCCACGTGGTGGTCCGCACCCTCGCAGTCGAGGAGGTACGCGCCCTCGACAGTTTTCTGCCGGACCACCTCCCCGAACTGTCGGTCCGGGTCGGCGATGCCTGCGGCGGCCCCGTGGTGCCAGGCGGCGTCGACCCCCTCGCGGCGGAACAGCGGCGTCGCCCCCGCCCCGAGGAAGGTTGCGAACTCGACGTTGACCAGCGCGTTCCAGACCGGGACCGCCTCCTCGACCGGCGGGAGCGACACCGCCTCCACCGTCGCGCCGGCGTCGGCGAGCGCGTCGACACGGCCACGGACCGCGTCCTCGACCGTCGAGGAGACGTGGTCGCCGTAGAACTGCTCCGGGAGCCCGAGCGTGAGTGACGCGGGGTCCGGCGGTGTGGCCAGCGCGTCGGCGAACCCGGTGTCGCCGTCGGCGATGACGTCGAGCACCCGGGCGGCGGTCTCCAGGTCCGGGGCGAGCGGCCCGACGTGGTCCAGGGTGTAGGCGAGTTCGACGACGCCGGCCGTCGGGACCCGGCCCCACGTCGGCTTGACCCCGACCAGCCCGCAGAAGGCGGCGGGGATGCGGACACTCCCGCCGGTGTCCGTCCCGAGAGCGGCGTCGGCGGCGTCCCCGGCGACCGCAGCCGCGCTCCCAGCCGACGAGCCGCCTGTCACCCGCCCGGGTGCGGCGGGGTTTTCCGGGGCACCGAAGGCCGATGTCTCCCCCGTCGGTCCGTAGGCGAGTTCGTCCATGTTCGCCTTTCCGACGACCGTCGTACCGGCCTCCAGCAGTCGGGTCACGACGGCCGCGTCGCTCTCGGGAACGGCGTCGGCGAACACCGCCGAGCCACAGGTCATCGGGGCGCCGGCCACGGCGGTGTTATCTTTCACCGCGATATCGAGGTCCGCGAGCGGTCCGTCCCCGCCGTCGACCTCGAACCGGCTGATAAAGGCGTTGTGTGGGTCGCTGTCCGGCCCGGGGTCGACCGTCACCTCCGGCGGGTCGCGGTCGACGGTCGGGGCGTAGTCGGTTCCCCCGGGGTCAAGCGTCGCGTA
>CAZQZE010000390.1:0-1448 GCA_964597715.1 uncultured Halobacteriales archaeon | reverse complement strand
CCATCGCGACGCCCGCCTGGGTGTGGCGCACGCCCTTGGGCCGGCCGGTGGTCCCGCCGGTGTACGGCAGCATCAGGAGGTCGTCGGGGGCAGCCGGACGGTCGTGGACGTCGGTTCCTTCGAGGGTATCGTCGAGCGAGACCTGCCCGTCTGCGGGGTCCTCGACGGCGACCTGCACGTCGAGGTCGGTTGCGGGTGCGACGTCGGCGAGGGCCTCCGTGAAGCCGCCGCCGACGAGGACGCCCCGTGCCCCCGAGTTCGAGAGCATGTACTCGAACTCCTCCGTGCTGAGCATATCGTTCATCGGGACGGCGGCGTACCCGCCGCGGAGGCAGGCGAACAGTCCAGTGAAGTAGTCGAGCTGGTTGGACATCAGCAGGCCGACGCGGTCGCCGGCCGCCAGCCCGCGGTCGTCGAAGGCGGCGGCCAGCCGTCCCCCCCGCTCCCAGGCCTCGCCGTAGGTCCAGGTCTCGCCGTCGACGGTCGCCAGCGGCCGGCCGGCGTGTGTCTCGCAGGCCCGCCGGACCAGTTCCTGTGCGGTGACCGCACGCTCCGGTGGCATGGGCCGACCGACCGCGGCCAGCCACTAGTCGTTTTCGGGGGCCGTGGGCGGGTAGCTCCACTCCGGCCGGACGCGGACGAGCCGGTCGTTCCAGAGGCTCCCCAGGTAGAGCGCCCCCTCCCGTGGGGTCGCGGACGTGACTCCAAAGACCCCTCCCGTGGGGTCGCGGTGGCTGTCGACGACGGCGCCGTCCTCGTTCAGCCGGAGCAGCAGGCCGTAGTCCTCGCCGTCGACCCGCGTCAGGAGGCCGTCGGGGAGCTTGCCGAGCTGGCGGACCAGCCAGGGGTAGCGGTGGAGCTCGTCGAGTGTCGCGTCCCGGGGCGCGGGAACCGCGACCCAGTACCCCTCGCCGTCCGCGACCCGGTCGACGTTGTCGGGGTAGCCCGGGAGGTTCGCCGCGAGCGGATGTCTCCGGACGGGTCCGAGCATACCGGCGGTTGGACCGGGGGTCGTACAATCCTGTCGGTCGTCTCAGTCCTCTCCCTTCTGCTCTCCAGCCCCGGCAGCGTTGCAGTGGGCGCGCGCGATGGCCGCGACGAGCGGGCGACGCGCCGGCGCACGCGCCAGGTGGGTGTCACAGCCACAGTCCGAGCAGCCGAAGCCGTCGACGGTCGCGAGGCCGGCGTCTGCCAGCGCCCGCGCGACGGCGCACTCGACGTCGGCGCCCGCCGAGGCGACGACCGCGTCGAGCGTCGCTTCCGGGTGACCGAGCAGGTAGTCGACGTGCCAGTGACGGGTCCCGCGCTCCCCGGCGGCGAGTTCACGGTGGCGCTGGACCCGCGAGAAGCCACCCGAGCCCAGCGCGCTGCCGACGTAGGCGTACCATCCCGTGTCGAAGTCGACGGCGCCGAGCGCGCCCACCTCGACGGTTGCCGGCTCCGCGAGT
>CAZQZE010000389.1:0-1451 GCA_964597715.1 uncultured Halobacteriales archaeon | reverse complement strand
GAGAGTTCCGCCGGCCGGAGGACGACGTCCTCGGCGTAGCGCTCGGGGTCGGCGAACAGTCGCTCCTGGCCCGCCGCCGAGAGGGCGAGCGAGGTGGCACTCGCCACCCGCAGGTCGCCGTCGTCGAGCAAATCGAGCAGCCCGTCCTGGATCACCTCGCCGAAGTATACCAGGTCCCGGTCACCGACATCGGCGTCCGCGAGTGCGCCCATCAGCGCGTTGCCGAGGCTGCCGACGCCGAACTGCATCCGGAGCGACTCCGCGAAAATCGGCGAGCGCTCGACCTCCCGCTCCAAGAAGTTCCCGAGATTCGCGGCGATTGCTTCGTCGACCGCGGTCGGCTCGCGGAAGGTGTAGGGCTCGTCGCGGCGGTCGGTCTCGACGACCGCCGCCAGCGCATCGGCGTCGAAGGGCACCCGCGAGTCGCCGACCCGCTCGCCCGGCGTGGAGAGTGGAACTCCCTCCCGGCCGGGCGGGTCGGCCAGCCGGTAGACGTCGTGAAAGGCCGCCAGTTCGCGGGGCTGTGCGTGGTTGACCTCCACGACCAGTCTGTCGACCGCGTCGACGAACGCGGGTGTGTGCCCGATAGAGGTCGATGGAATCAGCCAGTCCTCGCCGACGGCGAGGGCCTCGACGACGGCGATGTCGGGGTCGACCAGCCCGCCGAAGGCCACCTCGTCGCCCAGCGAGGAGATGTGACGGTCGTTGAACGCGACGGTCCCGTCGTTGACGGCCTCGTTGATCTCCGGGCGGGCCTGGAAGGGATACCGGCGGTCGATTGCACCGGCCTCGACGAGTGCGGTGTCGACCGCCGGGCCGACGCTCCCGCCGCTGACGACCGTCAGCGAGAGGTCCCGGCCGGATTCGGCGAGCGCCTCGGGGACGGCCTTCGGGTCGCCGACGCTGCCGAAGCCGCTCGTCAGAAGGGTCGCCTCGGCCGCTATCTCGCCGGCGGCGCTTTCGGCGTCGGTCACCGGGAGGTCGCCGTTCAGGCGGTCGTCGGGGACCATCTTAGTCCTCGCGTCTCGTTCCGTCCGCGCCGTCGTCCTCCAGGTCCTCGGGCTGGGTGCCGACGCCCTCGGGCCAACCGGTCGGGGCGGCCGCCGAGGGCTGGGCGTGTTCGCGTTTCAGGACCATCGGCGTGCGCTCCAACGAGAGTACGAGGTCGTCGTCCTGGTTGTACGCCCGCAACTCGGTGGTGACGATACCGACGTGGTCGCGGGAGTCGGACTCGCGTCTGTCGATGACCTCGCTCTCGGCGAAGATGGTGTCGCCGTGGAAGACCGGGGCGTGGTGGCGTACCGTGTCGTAGCCGAGGTTGGCGGTGGCGTTCGCGGAGACGTCGATGACGCTCATCCCCACCGCGAGCGCGAAGACGTAGGTGCCGTCGACCAGCCGCTCGCCGAACTCCGTCTCGGCGGCGTAGGCCTCGTTGAAGTGCATCGGGTTGA
>CAZQZE010000388.1:0-1477 GCA_964597715.1 uncultured Halobacteriales archaeon | reverse complement strand
TCCGCGAGGCCGTCATCTTCCCGCGAGACCGGCAGCGGCTCTCGCCGTAGGCGAGGCCGGTGCCCGTCGGGCGGGCGCTCGTCGGACGAGGTCACGAGTCTGACGGCGTTCCCGCGGGGGCCCCAAAGAGACTGAACCCCTGACGGGGTCCCCGGGAGCGAGGGGAACGCCTCGCTCCGGACCGCCGGCAGTTGCGCGGCTGACGGAGCCGCTGTGAGCGGACAGGTCGGCTGCGTCCTCCCGGGTACTGTTGGCCGTGGCTGCTCTCCCACCGCACGGGAGCACGGGACGGGGTGACAGGTCACGGCACGCTACCGTGAGCGGCAATAACCGTTATTCCGGCCGGTCACGACACAACGGGTATGGCAGGTAGCCCCGACGCGGCAGGTACGGCACACGCATTCGTCCCCGGGCACGCGGCCGGCTTCGCGACCGTCGACCGTCACGACGACCCGACGAAGGCCGGCGCACGGGGCGGGGGGCTCGCCCTCTCGGACGGCGTGACCGTCACCGCCCGCCCGGCCGAGGAGCGGTCGGTGACGCTTGGCGGCGAGGTGGTCGAGGTGGACGCCGTCGAACGGGTGCTGGACGCGCTGGCGGCCAGTGTCGCGGTCAGCGGGGCAAGTGCCCTCCCGCGCGGGGCCGGGCTCGGCGTCTCCGGCGGGATGGCACTCGGCGCCGCGCTGGCGACGAACCGTGCGCTGGACCGCGGGCTCTCCGCGAACGAACTGGTGACAATCGCCCACGGCGCCGAGGTACAGGCAGGGACCGGCCGGGGTGACGTGGTCGGGGCGGCCCGCGGCGGTGCGCCGGTTCGGCTGGAGCCGGGTGGCCCACACGAGAACGTCGTGGATGCCATCCCCGAGCCAGCCCGCATCGAGTACCGCGTCCTCGGGGAGTCCGGTATCACCGCGCCCGGAGACGAGGAACTGACTGCGGCCGGTGAGCGCGCGCTCTCGGCGGTCGTTCGTGACCCGACGCTATCGGCGTTCATGGAGGCCTCACGGCGGTTCGTCCGGGAGACAGGGCTGCTGACCGACCGCGCTCGCGGGGTCGTCGAGGACGTCGCAGCGGCCGGCGGGTCGGCGACGATGGCGGTCCGGGGTGAGACCGTCCTCGCGCTCGGAGACGGGCTCTCGGACGCGGGCTACGACGCCGCGGCCTGCCAGCTCCACACCGGTGCGACCGTCGAACTACGGGACCGGTAGCCGGCCGACTGTTGCACGGCGCTCGCGGCCACCAGGGGTGGATTTATTCGCGCGCCGCGTCCGCGAAAAGTATGGGCGGGTCCGAGAACGAGCAACCGGCGGACACGATGCGCGAACGAGCCGGCGGGAACCGGCTGAAGCTGTGGGTGTTGCTCGACGCGAACCGGCGGGTGGTCGCCGCGGTCCCGGTCGTCGGGGTCTTTTTTTCCCTTGTCGTGGTGGGGACACTCGACCCCTCGCCGCTCGCGGCGGCTGTCAGCGAGGGGGAC
>CAZQZE010000387.1:0-1486 GCA_964597715.1 uncultured Halobacteriales archaeon | reverse complement strand
CAACATTGTCGTGGAAACTGTACTCGGCGCCCAGTGACGGCTCGACACCGGACTGGAAGAGATGCGAGAGGTCGGGATACAGGAAGGTGCTCGTGCCCGGGCGGTCGGCGAGTTCGGACTGCCACCGGGCGAAGTCCTCCGCCTCGGTAACCTGATAATCGCGCCCACCCTGGAGGAGTGCCAGCGGCGTCTCAACGCGTTTTGCCGTCGTGACTTGGTCGTACGCGAGCAGACTTGACCACCACGACCCCGGGAGACGCATAACCCGTTCGTCCGGGGCGATGTCGCCGTTCTCGACCCGGGAGAGTGTCTCGTCGAGGGCCGCGAGCTGGCTCTCCTGTTCGTCGCTGAGCCCGCCGACCACCGAGAGGAGGTGCCGTCTCTGGTCACGCACGAGGTCGGTTATTGGCCGTGCGCTCGCGGCTACCATCACCCCGCCTGCGAGGTCGGTTCGCTCGGCGACCCGCGGTGTGCAGATGGCCCCGAGGCTGTGCCCGACGAGGTATCGCCGGTCCGGGTCGACCTCCTCCTGTGCGCCGAGCAGTTCGACCGCCCGGACGGCGTCCTCGACGACGATGGTATCGATATCCCAGTCGCCCGGCGGGACGTCACAGGCCGCGGTCCGCTTCTCGTAGCGCAAGACCGCCACGCCGCGGGTGGCGAGCCCCCACGCCAGGTCCCTGAACGGTTTGTTCGGACCGATTGTCTCGTCACGGTCGTGTTGCCCGCTGCCGTGAACGAGAACGACGCCGGGAACCGTCCCGTCATCACCGTCCTGGCCGTTCGCGCTTCCGGCGGCGCCCTCGGGCACGCTGAGCGTTCCGGCGAGTGAGCACCCGGCCCCCTCGACGGTGACTGTGCGCTCGGTGAACGCCGACTCGTCCGCGTAGGCCGGCGGGCTGTACGCCGCCGGAAACCGCAGCTTTGTGATATCGCCCGCATCGTCAAATGTGCACCGCACAGGCTGGTCGGCCTCGACACAGCGAGCGGTCACGGTAACCACCGGAGTCTCGGCCGCAGTCGTCCGTTCGACGCCCGCAGTCTCCCGGAGAGCGCCGTGTTGTGCGGTGAGTCCGAGCCAGAGTCGCTCGAGTGTGTCGGCCGACAGCCGGTCCGCGGCGGCCGTGGCGAGTCGCTCGCGTGCCTGCCCGTAGGCGCCATCCTGAAGATGACGGACGAATCTCCGTGCTGTGGCGGCGTCGGCTGGCGTCGGCTCTACGGTTTCGGCGGGCGAGTCAGTCGGCGTCTCGGCCGACGGCTGCACAGGGGTGCTCGTCAGCGTCGGAGTCACCCCGGCGGCCGGCGTGCTGTCCGCCGACTCGTTGCAACCCGCGAGACTGCCGGCGAGAGCGAGACTCGCAAGACTGCCGAGGAGGGTCCGCCTGTCCAGGGATGGCATGGTCTGTGACCAGATCACCCTGGAGGGCTGATTAATACCGACAGAGCGTCTCACGCTCTGAAACACCGCCCTGACCGGCGACGAGTG
>CAZQZE010000386.1:0-1507 GCA_964597715.1 uncultured Halobacteriales archaeon | reverse complement strand
CCGTCTCCGGTGTGTGCTTCTGCAAGACGCGTTCGATACCCATGAGCATCTCACCTGTCTGCTTTCCGTGCCGGGCAGACCCCACCTCAAGATTGTAGTCCGGCTCAGGGAGTCCCAGCTGTTCGAAAAACACCGAATCGAGGCTGTCCGAGTAGTGCTGGCCCGTGTGGAGGAGCGTGAACGGGACACTGTGGGCTTTACACGCTCGCACGACGGGAGCGAGTTTGATGATCTCGGGGCGGGTACCGAGGACGATGGCAATCTCCCCGCTCACGCTCGGCGGTCACCCCCGGACTCGGGTGACCGGACCGGCTCGCTACGACTGCCGGCGGCCGAACGAACAGTCTCTCGTTGCCTCGCGCTCGTCTCGACAGAACGTGTCGGTCCTACGCTATTCATGATGTTTGGGCCCCGTGACTGAGACGACACACAGTCGCAGTTGTACACAGTATTTTGTCACTCAGGACGGGTTTTGTTATGGACAGCTTCACAGACACCACAACAGTCTGTCAACCGGTAGTTCGTTCCTGAACCGCCCACTTAGACGGACCCCGGCTGTCCGCGCCACAGGCCACAGCCGTCCGGAGTCACCCCGCCGTCTCCGTCCAGCCGAAGGCCGGGTATAATCGGGCCCTGGGGGCCTCCGGTCAGTCGAAGTCCCGGTACGTGTCCTCTCACCGTCGGCGCTCGCTCAGCGCCTTCGCACCCTTCGGTGAGATGCCGTAGTAGTCCGAACACCTGTCGGTCCTCCCCTCTTTCAGGTAGCCCTTCACGACGAGTGTGTCGGGGTTCGGGTAGAGTCGTCCGTGGGTTATCTCCGCCGTGTCGCCCTCGGGTTCGTTCTTGATATCCTGGCTAAACGGCCGTCTTAGCCCCATTGTCACGTACAGCACGTCCCGCTGAAAACTCGTCAACTCGAACAGTGGGACGCCCAGTGGCTTGACCAGCGCCCTCGAGCCGCTTTGTCAAGCAACGTCGAACCCTTCCGGACCCACCGAGCACTGCACTCGGGGCGCCGGCGCAGGGCAAGTAACTTTCCGGGCCTCCCCGATATTGTCGGTAGTGTCGTCGAATCACAACCCATCGAAGGGCGACGAGTACCACCACCCGACCGGCGCCGTCGAGATCGTGTTCGCGACCGAGGCAGGGCGGGTTCTCACCGTCAAGGAGTATCCGGCCGTCGGCCGATTCGCCGACGCCGTCGACGCCGCGACCTACGAGGGGACAGACGAGGCGGTTGCAACACTTCCCGCGGTCGAGCTGTTCGAGGTCGAAGGACAGCAACACGACCGTTCCAGCGACGACTCCGAGACGGAGGGCTCGGGCTGACCGGCCCCCTGTCCCGTCGTCGCCGGCTCACACCTGGGAGAGGGGCTGACAGTGACAGCCGTCTGCGACGACACACTTATACTATGTGGATAGTAAGTGGAAAGTGGTCTCAGGAGGGCCGGTAAGCCAGCTTGTGTGCCAGCACTCTGTGTACCGTGCCACCTGAGTTCCGTTTTAC
>CAZQZE010000385.1:0-1517 GCA_964597715.1 uncultured Halobacteriales archaeon | reverse complement strand
CGAGGGCGACGACCAGGCCCCCGTCGAGGAACGCGCCCACGAGGCCTTTGCCGCCGCTGTCGAGTTCTTCCATGCACAACTTGACCGCGACATCTCCGACCAGTTCGACGACACCGACGGCGACGGCTGGCCGCCGGCCACCCCCCGGGAGTACTACGAGGACGTCCGCGGCTGGTCGGCCGACCTCATCGAACAGAAACAACTCGGCTGGGCGCCCGCCGACGAGACCGCCCTGCTCGACCACCTCATGCGTCGCGGGTTCGACCGCGACGCCATCCTCGGCTGCGGCCTGTTCTATGAGGGGCTGACCCCACACTTTGTCGGCCGGTTCGTGCTGCCGTATTTCGACGCTGACGACGCGCCGGTCTACGCCATCTCCCGGTCACTCGCCGAGGACGACGGCGGCCACGAGGCAGACCCCAAGGGCGGCCAGAAGTACACCAAGACCGTCAAAACGAAAGAGTACTCCTGCGTCGACGAGCCGATTTACGGCGCCGACACCGTCGACGAGGACACCGACCGCCTGCTCGTCGCCGGTGGCATCGCCGACGCCATGACGCTACACGAGGCCGGCCACGCCTGCGTGTCGCCGGTCACTACGGTTCGGTTCAAGGAACAACACGAGCCGCGTGTCGTCGACCTGGTCGACCGCTACGACCTGGAGGGCGTCTATATGCTGAACGACGCCGAACGCCCCAGCGTCGACGCTACCAAGCTGGCCGACGGCGAGACCGCCGACCGCATCCGCGACGTGCTGACGATCATGCAGTTCGGCGAGGGCCTGCGGGGTGCCTTCGGAAACGCCGAGTTCCTGCTCGACCAGGGCGTCGACGCCTACCTGGCCGACCTCCCCGGCGGCGACGACGACCTCCGAAAACTCGACCCCGACGACCTCGTGAAAGAGGGCTGGGCGACCGTTGACCAGGTGCTCGCCGGTGCCCGCCCTGCCGAGGAACACCGTGGCTATCAGCAGTGGGTCGATGCACGACAACAGCGCCAGGCCAAACAGGCCCGCGACACCGGCACCGACCACGGGGAGGCCACCGACAGCGCCCTGTTCGACCTCGACTTTACCGATGTCACCGGCATGAGCGTCGGCGACCGGGAGAACAACCCCCTCGGCCACCACGGCGACAGCGAGGGGTATTTTGTCTGTTGTAAGCGGGGCACCTTCCGCTACGGCTACGACCACAAGTACAACGTGGCCTACAACGCGCTGTCGTACCTGCTGTGCGAGGCCGGCGAGCGCCGCGCCGACAGCCCGAACGGGTCACTCGACGACGACGAGGTGTTTGTCGCCTGGCGCCACGCCATGGACCAGGGGTACATCTCCGGCGAACCGGTCCCCTACACCGGCCTGCGCGAGATGGCCGTCCGTGACGGCCTGCTCGACCGCGACGACCTCGTCGAGCGCGAGGGCGACGGCGATGACGACAGCACGTACCTCGGGTTCCCTGACGCCGAGACCTACAACGCGGCACTTGAACACGTCCGCGAGACCTACGGCGTCGACCCGA
>CAZQZE010000384.1:0-1529 GCA_964597715.1 uncultured Halobacteriales archaeon | reverse complement strand
GAGCGGGCCCGGGTCGTCCGTGCGGTCCTACTCGAGCGATTCGTACCGACGAACCCCGTCGACCAGCCGGCACTCCGCGCGGTCGGCGTCCGCCAGGGAACCCAGCGCGCCGAGTGTATCCAGCAGTGTGGCGGGGTGTTCGGCCGGGCCGGCCCGCTCGTAGCTCACCTCGACCGGGCTGGTCGGCTCGACCGCCCGGAGCGCCTCGGCGGTGTCCTCGACGAGACTGTCCAGGCTCGCCCGCGTCGAGTCGACCGCGCCCCCGATATCGTCGAACGCGGGGCCGTGACCGGGGAAGGCACGGTCGGCCTCGACGGCCTCGAAGCGGTCCATCGCGTCGTAGAAGGCGTCGATGGCCTGGTATGCGCCCCGGTCGATGCCGGCGTGGATGGCCGCGGCGCGAAACGGCTCGATCAGGGCGTCACCCGGAAACAGGGCAGTTCCGCCGAGCTCGGCGAGAAAGGAGGCGTGGGTCTTCTGGTGACCCGGTGTGTAGAGTGGCGTGAAGATGTGGCCGCCGGCGTCGAACGGCTCGCCGAAGTCGAAGGCGACGTCGACCTCGTCGGGCGGGAGTAGCCGCCGGTCACGCTCCAGGGAGTCGACAGCCTGCTCGACGGCACGGTCGACCCGGTCGTCGTCGAGGCCGACCTCCCGGGCAGTCTGGCGGACGGCCGCCTCCAGGTCCTCGGGGTCCCGGCGGAGCTGTTCGAGGGCCGGTCCGGGGGCGTACAGGCGCGCGCCGGCCTCGAGCAGCGTCGGGACCTGTCCGACGTGGTCGCTGTGGGGGTGGGTGACGACGAGGTGGTCGATATCCCCGAGCCCGTAGTCGTGGGTGTCGAGCGCGTCGGCCAGGGTCTCCGTGGCGGTCTCACCGGGCGCTCCGGCGTCGACGAGGACCGGTTCGGGCCCGTCGACCAGCCACGCGACGGCGTGACCGGGCGGCCAGTCGACCTCGAACTCGATGCGAACGACGCGGTCGAGCGACGGGGTTTCGTCGGTGCCGCTCGCGCACTCGCTACTCATCGATTCCTACCGGACCCTCGGCGGTCTTAACCCTGCTGATGTGCACAGAGCGGCGCCTTGTCGTCGCGCCGTTCACGTCCCCACCTGGACCAGCGTGACGCCGACAACGATGGCGCCGACGGCCGCGACCAGCCGCGTCGACCGGGGAACCTGGCGCTCAGCCCCGTAGGTGAGGACCAGCACCAGAAGCGGCGTCGTGTTGAGCAGTGGGACAACCGTGATGACGCTCCCCGACTGGAGCGCAAAAAAGTTCGTGAGCCACCCGAGAAAGTTGAACCCGCCCGCGAGCGCGAACGCCCCGAGCACCGGCCGGCCGAGCCGGAGCCGGCCGCTCCCGAGGCCGGCGACCAGCGCCCACCCCGAGAAGAGCACGAGCGCAGGGGTCTGGGTGACCGCCGTGGCGGTAACGGGGTCGGGAAACCCCGCCAGCCCGAAGTCGATAAGCACGAAGGCGGTGCCGGTCAGCAGCGTCGCCGCGGCGGGGTACAGCAGGTCGCGGGTGTCGG
>CAZQZE010000383.1:0-1531 GCA_964597715.1 uncultured Halobacteriales archaeon | reverse complement strand
GCGGTACAACGGGGAGTACGAGGCCCCCCGCAAGCTCGTCCAGGAGACGGGGTGTAACCTCCACGAGATGCCCCGTAACCGTGACAACTCCTACTGCTGTGGGGGCGGTGGCGGCGGCCTCTGGCTCGACCACGAGGAGGAGGAGAAACCCAGCGAGGAACGCCTCCGGGAGGCCCTGGAGGATACCGACGCCGGTGACGCCGTCGAGAAGTTCGTCGTCGCCTGTCCGATGTGTATGACGATGTACGAGGACGGCCGCAAGACCGGCGGCTACGAGGACGAGATCGAGATTGTCGGCACGACGGAGCTGCTCGCGGAGGCGCTAACCGCGTCCTGAGCCGGCCTGCGGACTGCGCGCCTGCCCCGACGACCGCCGAGCGCCCGTGATGGGCCCGGCGGTCACCCTCGAGACAACCGGGTGATTTTTTACCCGGTTCGCTCAATCGGCAGGTAATGTCTACCATGCAGGAGCGACTCAGGGGGTTTGACACGGGGGAGCTTCCGGCGGTGTTACAGGAGGCCGGGGTCTCAGGTGCCGGCGGCGGCGGGTTTCCGGCGTACGTGAAGTGGCAGGCGCTCGACGATGTGCGCCACCTCCTGGTCAACCACCAGGAGAGCGAGCCAAACTGCTACGTCGACAAGTGGCTCGGCCGGGCCCACGCCGACGAGCTGGCGACGCTGTTCGACGCGTTGCTCGAGGAGGCCCTCGAGACAGTCGTCGTCGGTGCCAAACACGCCGACCGCGACCCGTGGCTCCGGCCGCTCGAGCGCGCGACAGACGGCACCGTCTATACGCCCGACCAGCTTCCTGTCGACCCCGAGTCGGAGTCGGGTGTGGTCTTTGCCTACACCGACGACACCTACGAGTACGGGATGGAGACGGTCCTCCTCCGTGTCACCGCCGGGACGGTCATCGGCAAGGACCTCCCGGTCGACTACGGCTGGATCGTCCAGAACACCGAGACACTCTACAATATCGCCCGTGCGCTCGCCGACGACGACCCGGTGCTCCGGAAGTTCGTCCACATCGACGGGTTCCACACGAACGGGGACCGCCTCCCACACCGGCTGTTCGACGTGCCGGTCGGGACGCCGGCGGCCACACTCCTCGACGCGGTCGGTGTCGACCCGGACCGGCTGGCCGGGGACAGGGTGCTGGCCGAGGGGGGGCCGGGCTGGTGTTTCAAGGTCCAGCGACCCCCGGACCGGTACGGCGTCCGCAAGCGCACCAACTGTCTGCTGGTGCTGGACGAGGAGACAGTCGCCGCGAACACCTACGCGAACGGACGGGTCGATGTGCTCGAGCCCTTTGACTGGTCGCTCGCCGACCCGGACACCGAGCCAAGCCCCGTCACCCCCGACCAGGTCCACGTCCCGACCATCACCAACGACGAGTACAGCGACGTGGTCGCCGCGTCGACGCCGGTCGTCGAACTCGGCGACACGGTAGCCAGAGGTGAGCTGGTCGCCGAGGCGGAGCCACGGGGCGACGGCTTCTGTGTCGCCCACCGGGCCCCGGTCGCCGGGCAGG
>CAZQZE010000382.1:0-1566 GCA_964597715.1 uncultured Halobacteriales archaeon | reverse complement strand
CCGCCACCAGAGAGCAGTGCAACGCCGGCGACGACAACTGCCAGGACCAACAACACGACGAGTGCGTCGATGATGTTGACCGTCCCGAACAGCCGCCCCTCGTCGTCGATGACCGGCATCGCTTGTCCGGGGAGTGCGAGGGGGTCTCGTATAGTGGTTGTGTTATGCGGAGCAGAGGCCTGGCGCAGGTCGCTCGGGTCCCCGGCTTCTTATGAACAGAGTCAGCGAGGTGGGTGGGAGTTATATACCGGCTGGCCGTCAGCCCCGACTGTGACCCGTCCGAGGCGAGTGTTGCTCGCGGTTGCGCTGGTCGGCCTGGTGTTTGCGATGGGTGTCCACTACGACAGCGCCGACGAGGAGCGGTGGCCGTACCCCGACACCGACCGGCTGGCCGCCGAGTACGACCAGTACGTCGGCGAGCAGGCGCTACTCTTTGGCACTGTCGAGTCGGTGTCGGCGGGAACGGCCCGACTCAGCGTGGAGCACGCAGGGGGGTCGTTCCCGTTGACGGTCCGGGAGTTCGACGCGAACGTCGAGCCCGGCGGGGTGGTGCAGGTGCTTGGACGGCTGGAATCCGGCCGGGCGATGACCCCCGACGCGGTCGCGGTGGTCAACCCCTCGGGGTCGTCGCTCGTCTACAAGTACAGCACCTCGCTGGTCGGGGCGGCGCTGGTGCTCGTGGTCCTCTTCCGGCACTGGCGGGTCGACTGGAGGTCGCTGTCCCTGGAGGTGCGCGAGGATGGCTGACCTGCTGACCCACGTGCTGGCCGCCTACGTCCTGCTGACAGTGGCCGGCTGGTGGGTCGCGTGGCTGGGGCCGCGGTGGGTCGCCGTCGGGATGGGCGGGGCGGCAATCCCCGACCTGGTGAAAGTCGAACGGCTGGTCGACGAGAGCGTGATACAGTCGGCGTTCGGGGTGCCATTCGCGTACGACCCCGTCAGCTCGCTGGCCGGCGTGCTGGTTATCGGAGGAGTAGTTGCGCTGTTCTTCGGGCACGCGCGTCGGCGCGTGTACGGGCTGCTCGTCACCGGCGGGGTCCTGTCGCTCGTGCTCGACGGGCTCCGGGTGTTCGTCGACGGCTCCGCGGGCTTCTGGCTGTACCCGCTCTGGTGGCGGCCGCCGGCACCGAGTCTGTACGTGACCGCGGACGCTCGCGTGCTCGTGGTCGCGGCGATGGTGAGTGGCGGCGTGTTCGTCGTGAACAGATACGCCGCCACGGCCTGAGCACGCGCGCAGCCACTCCGCCGAGGGAGCGCAGTGTGCCGGCACCGTCACGGGAAGATACTCTCGGGCAGGTACGCGGTCACTGTCCAGTTTGGCTCGTCGACGACCTCGCTGACCTTCAGGTCCACCGCCGCCGAACAGAGGATATCCACCCGGTCACGGTCCACTCATACTGCCGGCTGTAATTACGTAAAGATTTGTTTTAGATATTCGACGGCAGCGGTTCCGAGAACCCTGGATTCTAGCACCCCTGTTTTAGATGGTTACAGCCGGCAGTATCAACGACGACGTGGACTGATACTGTCGGACAGAACATTTCGCACCCCACGTCCGACGGAGAG
>CAZQZE010000381.1:0-1567 GCA_964597715.1 uncultured Halobacteriales archaeon | reverse complement strand
CGGGGTCGAACGAGCCGCCGGCGTACGCGACCAGCGGCCGCCCGTAGAACAGCGCAGGCACGACGAAATTGAACATGGCGATCCACGCCCACTCGATGGGGGCATAGAAGACATCGTGGTCGAGGAGCTCGAGATTGCAAAACGAGCAGGCAAAGTGTGGCAACTGCCCCAGGAGCAGCCGGTGACCGTGGACGACACCCTTTGGCTGGCCGGTCGTCCCGCTGGTGTAGACGACCATCGCCGGGTCGTCGGCCGCTGTCGAGGCGGTTTCGGGCTCTCGGGCCGGTGTGTCCGCCGCGACCGCCGCCTCGACAGCCGTCTCGGCGGGTCCGGGGCTGTCGACGTCGATGGTGAGGGTTGCCGCAAGCTCCAGCCCGTCGGCTATCTCCCTGAACGTCCCGATGTTGGCCTCGTCGACGACGCAGGCGTCGACGCCGGCGTCGGCGAGCCGGTAGCGAAGCCCCTCGTCCCCGAACAGGACACTCGTGGGGACCGAGACGGCGCCCAGTTTCCAGGCGGCCAGGTGAGCGAGTAGCGTCTCGGGTTTCTGTGGCGCGTTGATACCGACCGCGTCGCCGCGGCCGATGCCACGGTCGGCGAGATAGTCCGCGAGCGCGTTCGCCTGCCGGCCGAGTTCGGCGAAGGTGACGGTGCGCCGACTGTCGGGCTGTTCGGCGTAAATCGCGACCTGGTCGGAGTCGGCCCACCGGTCTACCAGCGCCCCTGCCATGTTGAACGTCTCGGGAACCTCCCACGAGAAGTCCTCACGAAGCTGTTCGTAACTGTCCCATGAGCCTCCCTGGAGGTGGTAGGCGTCGAGGTCAGTGGAGGGCACGCTACCAGTCGATCTCCTCTGTGGAGTCTGCGTTCGCCAGGTCGCCGAGCACGGTTTCGAACGCCAGGACGTCCTCGACCGGGAACGCGTTGTTGAACCCCTTCTTGTTCAGTCGTAAGGCGAGCTGTGACTTGTTCTCGACGATGTCGTCGGCGACCGCCCGGACCTCCTCGGCGAGGGCCGCCTCGGGGAAGACCCCGTTCAGGAGGCCGATCTCCTCGGCCTCCGTCGCCGGGAGTTCGCGACAGGTGTAGACGAGTTCGCGGGCGCGAGCGCCGCCGATGAGCAGCGGGAGATACTGTGTCGAGGCGTTCGAGACCGGCAGGCCGACCTCCGATTCGGTCATCTGGAAGGTCGTGTCGTCCGCGGCGTACCGGAGGTCGAAGGAGAGCGTCCACTCGAACCCCCCGCCGATCACGTAGCCGTGGAGTTGCCCGACCACGAGCCCCTCGAACTCGCGTGTCGCACGGGTCATCTCCTGGTACAGCCCCGCCTCCTCGCTTTCGGCCTGTGCCTCGTCCAGGTCGGCGCCGGCGGTGAAGGCGTCACCCGCGGCGTCGATGACCAGGACATCGTACTCGGCGCACTCGCGGATCGCCTCCGGGACCGCCCGGAGCATCGCCTTGTTCAACGCGTTCAGCTTCTCCGGCCGGTTGAGTGTGACACGGCCGACCCTGTCACTGAGTTCCGATGTCACGACGAGGTTGTCTGTACTCATACTACGTCTGTCGG
>CAZQZE010000380.1:0-1573 GCA_964597715.1 uncultured Halobacteriales archaeon | reverse complement strand
CAGTGAGAGAGACACCGGCAGAATATATGCTGAATTATAGTACTGAATCTCGGTTCCATCTCACGAGTGCGCGAGGCTGACGTCAAATAGGGCACTATCTTTACAAATAAGGGCCTTTAGCCGCCTATCTGGGGATAAATTGATGTGGCCGGGGTGCGACGAGCGACATATGAGCGAGACGGACACCGAGCGGACTGTTGTAAAGACCTACCTCCCGGCCTACCAGCGCGAGGCGTGGGACGACCACGCCGAGGAACTCGACATGAGCCGCAGCGAGTTCGTCAAGACGATGGTCCAGGCCGGGCGTCGCGGGTTCGATGCCGAGGCGGGACAAGCCGCTGACAGGGGGCGAGACCACACCGAGGACACCACATCCGCAACCGGAGCGGACGAGCCCCTCGAGACGAAGGTAATAGAGATGCTCTCCGCGGAGCCGTGTGACTGGGACGGCCTGCTCGCGGCGCTGACCGCGGAGATCGAAGACGACCTAGACGAAACCCTCCAAGAGCTCCAGGACGCCGGCCGGGTCCGTTACAGCGGCCGTGACGGGGGGTATGTCCTCGAATGAGCAGTGACACCGCCGGCGAAACGGGCGGAGAGGACCCGGTCGCATACTTCCTAGAGGATATCACCTACCAGGGCAAGACAGAACGGACCCAGGCGGCCTACGAACGCGTCCTCCGGGACTTCGAGGGGTATCTCGAGGCCCGTGGCCTCGACCCAGAAGCCGCGAATCACCGGGACTGCATGGCCTACGTCCACGACCTCCGGGGCAGCGTCGCCGAGAGCACTGTCGCTACCTACGCCTCATACCTCCACCGGTTTTACGACTACATGACCCGGGCTGGCAGGTTTGAGAACAACCCGATGGCGCTGGTCCTCGAGGAGATCGACGAGTCGATCAACACCGACCCTGCCCGACGAGACATCTCTGTCCCCGAGATGCGGGGGTTCGTCGGCGGGATCGCGCACCCGCTCGCGCGCGCGACGGTACTAACACTCCTCAAGACCGGGATGCGCGCCGGGGAGCTGTGTAATCTTGACACCCGGGACCTGCACCTGCCGGAGTCACCGACCGAGTTGGCCCCCCGCCCCCGCCTGCAGGGACGACCACGGTCGCTGTACGTCGACAGCGACCCCACCCGCGGGAGTGTATACAACGGCGAGCGCAGGCAGGCCACAAACAAACGCAAGCGGGCGACCACTGTGCCCGTCGACGACGAACTCGCCGGCAGCCTCCGGCGCTGGCTGGCGGTCAGGCCCGACCCCGTGAGCGAGGCAGACCCGCTCTTCGTCAGCACCAGCGAGTGGGGCCGGCGGCTCACGCCGGATATGGTCCACCATACGGTGGCGGAGTACGCCCGTGAGGCTGGCTGGTACCGGGAGGGTGGCGGCCCCGAGGAGAACGTCACACCCCACTACTTCCGGCACTTCTTCACGACACACCTCCGGGACCGGACCGGCGACCGCGGCGTGGTGAAGTACCTCCGCGGGGACGTGGCCCAGGACGTCATCGACACCTACACACACGACTGGGGAGATAAAATTCGGGAGGTCTACGAGGCAAATATAT
>CAZQZE010000379.1:0-1586 GCA_964597715.1 uncultured Halobacteriales archaeon | reverse complement strand
TCAGCCGCGCACCCGACCAGCCGCCGTGGTGGGAGTCGGTCACCTGTCCCTCGATGGGGGACTTTGTGCAGATGGCGATCCGGCCGCTCATTGTCACCTGCGTCCCCGTCAGTGGCCCGTTCATGAACGCGAGGAGGTTGTCCGGCCCCAGCGGGTCCACGTCCGGCCCCTGGTCGAAGACGTACTTGACACCCAGCCCGCGCGCACCGATATACTTCTTTGCGTCCTCGTCGTCGACACCCTCGTAGGCCACCTCGCCGTCACTGAGGTCGACTCGCGCCACGTGGTCGTGGAAGCCACCTAAGTCGGTCATGATACTCTAGCACATACCACGAGCCCCAATACACTTAACCATTCTGTCCGCCCAGACCCCCTGTATTCCGGGGCCGGACCGGTTGAAGCCGTGATATTTCGGTGCGGACACAACGGTCACGCTCGACAGCGCGGGCGACACCTGTGGGCGGGGTCGACCGGCACGGTTAACTGCGAGACGGGCGCCACGCGGGGTATGGACCTACCGCAGATCTGGGAGAACAGGGTCCGGTTCGCGGAGACCGACCGGCAGGGTATCGTCTTCTACGGCAACTACGTCACCTTCCAGGACGAGACAATCACACAGTACTTCCGGGAGACCGGTGTCGGCTACCCCGACACCGAGGGCCGGGGCTGGGATGTCCACGTCGTGAACGTCGAGTTGAACTACCACGGCCAGGCCGACGTCGGCGACGAACTCGTTCACGGCGCCCGGGTCGACGCCTTTGGCGCCTCGAGCATGACCTTCGAGTACGCCGCCCACCGGGTCGACGACGGCTCGCGTATCGTCGACGGGACGGTCACCCACGTCACCGTCGACCCGGAGACCAGTGAGCCGGTCCGCGTCCCCGAGGACTTCCGGGAGACGGTCCGGGCGTTCCAGGACGAGCCACCCGAGGAGTCCTGAGAGGCCCCCCACGGGGTGACAAGCTACAACCCTCCGGCCGTCAATACCGGGGTATGGGCGACGACCTCACCCACACCGACGAGTCCGGCGAGGCACAGATGGTCGACGTGGGCGACAAACCCGACACGCGGCGCCGGGCGGTCGCGGCCGGCCGGCTGGAACTCCGGCCGGCGACCGTCGAGGCGGTCCGGGACGACGAGGTCGGGAAGGGCAACGTCCTCGCCACCGCCCGCGTCGGCGCGGTCCAGGCTGTCAAGCACACCTGGGAGACGATACCGATGTGTCACCAGATCCCGGTCACGAACGTCGAGGCCGACTTCTCGCTGGACGCCGCGGCCGGGACCGTCGGTCTCGAGGTGGCCGTCGAGACGACCGGCAAGACCGGCTGCGAGATGGAGGCCCTGGAGGGGGTGACAACGGGGCTGAACGTCGTGCTCGACATGGTGAAGGCGGCCGAAAAGGACGAGCACGGGCAGTACCCCGAGACCCGGCTCACGGACGTTCGGGTCGTCGAGAAGGTGAAACGGGGGGGCTGACCGGTCGGCGGTCGGGACACTTCAGTCGTCGGCGGTCGCGGGTCTTTTGACGTATTTCTCGTTCAGCACCCACTCGCCGTCCTCCTCGACGAGGTACTCGCCGTAGTAGG
>CAZQZE010000378.1:0-1598 GCA_964597715.1 uncultured Halobacteriales archaeon | reverse complement strand
CGGCGGCCGGGCGAGCGGGTCGCCGAGACGGTCAACACTCGCGTGGAGTGAGGGCAAAAGCGGTGTGAGGCGTGGCTCAGACCAGCAGCGTGTTCAGCGCGTCCGGTACCACGAGCACGTCACTGCCGGGTTCGACGGCGTCCTCGACGTTCTCGGCCGCGTGCATCAGACAGTCTTCGACGACCCCGGGGGCTTCGCTGTCGGTGATCCGGAGGTCGTGGCCGCGGAGCACCTGTGCGACGACAAAGGCGCGCTGTGACCCGGGTTCGTACCCCTCGCGCATCTCCTCGTAGAGCACGTCGGCGGAGTCGGCCGTCGAGAGCCACTCGTAGAACCGCTGTTCGCCGGTTCCCTGGCCGGCGCCCTCGGTCAGCCGCGCGGGCGTGACTATGCGCCCGCCCGCCCGGAGCGGGTTGTGCGCCCCGAGGGCGACGTAGGTCGCCCCGCGGGTCGTCTGATAGAGGTTGACGTCCTTTGGCGCGCCGACACCCGCGACAACGGCGTCGTACCCCCCCTCGACCTTGACGGCGAGTGCGTCCTGGGCGGTGGCGGCAAGGTCTGCCACCACGGCACGGGGGTCGCCGGCGCTCGCGCCGAGCATCCCCGCCGGCCCGTGGGTGACGTTCAGGCAGAAGTCGACGCCGACGAGGTCGCCGGCTCGGTCGACGAACGCGCGGAAGGGGTTGTCCTCGACCCGGCCCAGCCGGACGCCCTCCCGGGCGAGCATCTCCGGGCCGTGGGTGTATCCGATCTGTGACTCGCCGCCGGCGCCGATGACCACCGTCTTTGCCCCGCCGGAGAAGCCGGCGTACTGGTGGGGCTCGACCATCCCCGTCGAGACAACCGTGTCGGCCGCGGCGACCGGCTCGTATATTTCCACCGGACACCCTTCGACCTCGCCGACCACCACCGTCCGCTCGGGGTCGTGGTTCTCCGCGAGTGTGGCGTGTTCGCCCAGCGCCTCCCGGAGTTCGTCGTCGGTCATCGGCCGGTGGAGCCCGAGTCCGAGGACGACCCGGACCGACGACCGGTCGACGCCACCCCGTTCCAGTTCGGCGAGCAGGGCGTCGAGCAGGACATCGTCCGGTGTCGCCCGCGTCACGTCCGTCACGACCACCGCGACGTCGTCACCGGGGTCGACACGCTCGGCCAGCCGCGGGCCCTCCGGGTTCGCCACCGCACGCCGTGCGGCCGCGGGCACGTCGATAGCCTCGCCGCCTGCCGGCTCGGCGACTGTCACCGCCGAGTCGGGTAGTTCCACCGACACCATTCCTCCCCCGAGCGGAACCTCAACCATAGGGTGTCTACGGCACGTCGGCGAAAAGAGGTTCGGGTCAGTAACAGTTCCACCGGAGGGGTGACACGGCTGGTAAACACACTTGCCCCTGTCTGTCACAGCGGCACCAGCGCGAAAGCCCACGGCCGCAGCCGTGGGAGGGCGCGCGTACTCGTTATCTGACTCCGAGAACCAGAGTCAGACACGTTCCACAGGCCCAGAGGTGGTCGGTGGAACGGGCTGTCTGTCAGCCAGCCCCGGGGTCAAGGGATACTGACCGAGTCCCTCCGACTCCCGTGTTGAAAGCCACCCGAGAGAGCCG
>CAZQZE010000377.1:0-1616 GCA_964597715.1 uncultured Halobacteriales archaeon | reverse complement strand
CCCGCCTGCGGTGTGAGCGTGACCCCGAGTTCGGTGGCACGGCCCCGGAGCCGGTCCCCGAGCGGACCGCACGGCTCGTCGAGCAGGTCACCGGCGGCGCGGCCGACCTCGGCGTCGTCAACGACGGCGACGCCGACCGACTCGGGGTTGTCACGCCCGAACGCGGGTTTCTCGACCCGAACGTCCTCCTGGCGGCCCTCTATGACTTCCTGCTCGAGGACGGTGCCGGCGATGTCGTCCGGACGGTCTCGACCAGCAGCCTCGTCGACCGCGTGGCCGCGGCCCACGGGCAGTCGGTCCACGAGACGGCGGTCGGGTTCAAGTGGGTCGCCGAGGCGATGGCCGACCACAGCGCGCTCGCCGGCGGCGAGGAGAGCGGTGGCTTCGGCCTCACCGAGCACCTCCGCAACAAGGACGGCGTCCTCGTCGGTCTGCTCGTCGCCGCCGCCGCGAGCGACCGAGCGCTCGACGACCGGGTGACGGCCCTGTTCGAAACCCACGGCGAGGTCCACCAGGGCCGTGTCAGCGTCGACTGCCCCGACGAGCGTAAGCCGGCGGTGCTGGACGCGCTCGACGGGGCCATCGGTGACGCGGTCGCCGGGACGCCCGTCGACGAGATACAGACGGTCGACGGATGCAAGGTCGCGCTCGCGGACGGGACCTGGGTGCTCGTCCGCCCATCCGGCACCGAGCCGAAGATGCGGGTCTACGCCGAGGCGACCAGCCAGGAGCGCGTCGAGACGCTCCTGACCGCAGGCCAGGCGCTAGTCGCCCCGCACGTGTAGGACCCCACGGTACCGCTCCGGCTCCCCGACAGTCTCGATATCGGCGCCCAGCGACTCCCAGAACGGGCGAACACGGGCGTCGAACTCCGCGACCAGTCGCCCGCGGCGCTCGATGGCGGCCCCGACCAGCGTGGTCCCGACCCCCTGGTCGCGGCGACCCCGACGAACCGCGACCGCGGCGACCCGGTCGCCGTCGAGGACCAGCGCACCCAGCACCCGTCCCTCGGTGACGGCTACGAGCACGTCCCCGCGGGCGATGGACTCGCGCAGGTCGTCGACATCGACCCGGAGTGCGGCCCCATCGACCACGTTGCGCACGTCCGGGAGGTCCCCGGCGGTCGCCGCACGGACACCCGTCACGGCGGCTCACCGGCCGTCAGCGGCAGCAATACTGGGAGAACACCGGTCATACCCTCACGAGCGGCCGCGGCGAAAAAACCCCTTCGCGGTCGTCCGCCGGCGCTGTCCGCTCGTCGGGACGAACTACCCGTACTGTCCTGCCGTCCCCGACGGTGGTGTCAGCGGTCGGGTCACCGCCGGCCTCCTCACCCCCGTGTCCGCCAACTCGACGGCGGCCAACACGACCCCGACCGGCCGAGGGGCTGTCACATCCCTGCCGCGGTCGCCGTCGGCGTCGCGTTCGGGCCTCGGTCTCGCGGGGTTTATCACCGGTGCGAGCCACCCTCTGACTATGAGCGAGGGTGAGGCCGACGCCAACACCGCCGGGGGCCGCGAGGAGATCTGGCTGGAGAAGTACCGCCCACAGCGGCTCGCGAACATCCTGGGCCAGGAGACGATCACCGAACGCCTCCAGAGCTACGTCGACCGCAA
>CAZQZE010000376.1:0-1641 GCA_964597715.1 uncultured Halobacteriales archaeon | reverse complement strand
GCGACGTGACGGTCGTCGCCCCCGCGGAGAACCAGAGCGGGGTCGGCCGGACCCGGTCACACGCCGTCGTCCGCAACGAGCACCCCTGGGGGTGCACGCTGACCGGCACGCCCGCCGACTGCGTCGCCTACGGGCTACGCGGGCTCGACACCGAGTTCGACCTCGTCGTCTCGGGTTGCAACCACGGCCCCAACACCGGCAACTACGTCACCGGCCGGTCCGGGACGGTCGGCGCCGGCATCGAGGCGGCCTTTCTCGGGACCCCGGCGGTCGCGGTCTCGGCGTACCACCACGAGGACTTCTTTCCCGACCCGCCGGGGGCCTACGACTTCGGCCGGCCGGCGCGGGTGACCACCGCGGTCTGCCGGCGTGCCCGCGAGGGCGGGCTGTTCACGCCGGGGACACTCCTGAACGTCAACGTCCCGCTGGACGTCGCCGAGCCGCGGATGCGCCGGACGACCCCCTACCCCGACTACGACCTCAACGTCGAACACGACGCCGACCCGGCGGCGGTCGAGGCCGTCGAGGCGCTCGGTCGCGACGGCGACGTCGACCCCGGCGAGGAGGGGACGCTCGTCAGGATGCGTGACGCCGTCTGGCCGGGGACCGTCGGCCTCGAGAACCCGTTTCCCCCGACCGACCGCCAGCGCGACCGGTACCCCGTCGGGACCGACCGGCGGGCGCTGGTCGACGGTGAGGTCAGCGTCTCGCCGCTGTCCGTCGAACACGAGGACACCGAGAGCGAGGCGCTGGCGGCGCTCGTCGACGCCTACAACGACACGAGCGGGGTGGAGGCATAACCGGCGGGCGCGGGCAGTCAGTCCCCGAACGGGCCGCCGCCGCCGCCCATCCCGCCCATGCCACCGGGGCCGCCGGGCCCACCCCCGCCCTGCATCTGCTGCATCATCCGCTCCATGTCGGCGTCGCCCATCCCTTGGAACTGGTTGAGGGTGCGCTCCATCATCTTGTGTTGCTGGAGCAGCTCCCGGACGCGGTCCTCGGAGGTGCCCGAGCCGCGGGCGATCCGTCTGACGCGGCTCTGGCCGATGCCGCGTGGGTCCTCGAGTTCGGCCTCGGTCATCGAGCCCATGATGACGTCGAACTCCCGCATCCGGTCGGCGGTGACGTCCATCGCGTCGTCCGGTAGCTGGTCTTTGAGGCCGCCGCCGAGCCCGGGGATCATGTCCATCACCTGGTCCAGCGGGCCCATATTGTTCATCGCCTGCATCTGCTTGCGCATGTCCTTCAGGGTGAACGACCCCTCGAGCATGTCCTCGGGGTCCCAGTCGTCCTCGCCCTCCTGGGCCTCCTCCATGGCGCGCTCGACGCGCTCGGTGAGCTGTTCGAGGTCGCCCATCCCCAGCAGCCGGGAGATAAAGCCGGACGGCTCGAAGCGCTCGATATCCTTGACCGTCTCGCCGGTCCCGAGAAAGGCGATGGTGGAGTCGGTCTGGTCGACCGCCGCGAGCGCGCCCCCGCCCTTTGCGGTCCCGTCGAGCTTGGTGATCGCGACACCGTCGACGCCGATGGCCGTCTCGAACTCCTGGGCCTGGCTCTTTGCCGACTGCCCCATCGCGGCGTCGACCACCAGCAGATTCCGGTCGGGGTCGACGGCGGCGTCGATCCGCTCGATCTCCGCGA
>CAZQZE010000375.1:0-1649 GCA_964597715.1 uncultured Halobacteriales archaeon | reverse complement strand
AGCAGCGGCGGGTAGGCCATGTCCAGCGTCCCCTTCGTGGCGATGAGGGCTACCTTCGTCGTCTCCTGGTCGGCGGCGACCGTCGCGAGCTGGTCCTCGAGTTCCTCGACACGCGCGGCCAGTTCGGCCCGGGACGGCGGGCTCTCCTCCGGGCCGTGGTCGGCGCCGGCCTCCGGTTTGGTCTCGGTGCTCATCGTTACTCGGTCTTGCGCACGTAGTGTTGGTAGACCTCCTCGCCCTCCACCTGCTCTAACAGATTGACGCCGTCGGTACCGGCCGCCCAGCCGTCGATGTCGCTCACGCTGCCGGGGTCGGTCGCGAGCACCTCGAGTACCTCCCCCTCGACGAGGCCGTCCGTGGCGGCCTTTGTCTTCACCACTGGCATGGGACACGATGCACCCTTCACGTCGAGCGTCTCCGCGATGTCGAATTCTACACTCATTGTTGTGCTACTCCGTTGGTCTGTATTGGAGTTAACGCACAATACGAGCTTGCGGGGTAAAAGAATGTTGGTCTGTGGACGCGGTGTGAACAGCCACGGTGCCGGCCGAACGCCGTATGTCGGACAAAACGGCGGCTGAGCGCGCCCGAACGCTGAGATAGCGGGCGAGTCGCCACACTGTATTGTGTAGAATTCAATGTACTATGCAAAGCCTTTAGTGACGGAACCCGGTAGGAGAGTGTACACATGGACGCTGAGGATTTCCCGACACCGGACGTCCCGGTCGACACGGTCGCCCCGGAAGCGCTCCGAGACCGCATCGACGACGGCACAGACGTGTTCCTCCTCGACTCCCGGATGAACGCCGAGTACGAGGAGTGGCACATCGAGGGTGACCCCGTCGAATCGGTCAATCTCCCGTACTTCGAGTTTCTCGACGACGAGGTCGACGACGACGTGCTCGAGCAGGTTCCTGCGGACCGGGCCGTGACTGTCGTCTGCGCAAAGGGCGGCGCCAGCGAGTACGTCGCCGGCCGGCTCGCCGAGCGCGGCTACGACGTCGAACACCTCGAGGGTGGCATGAACGCCTGGGCCAGCATCTACGAGGCTGTCGAGGTCACCGGATACGAGGGTCCAGGGACACTCCTGCAGTACCAGCGCCCCTCCTCCGGCTGTCTCAGCTATCTGCTGTCCGACGACGGCGAGGCCGCGGTCATCGACCCGCTGCGGAGCTTTACCGACCGCTATCTCGCGGACGCCGCGGAACTCGGTGCGGAGCTGACCTACGCCTTCGACACGCACATCCACGCCGACCACGTCTCCGGGGTCCGGGGCCTGGACGGGGCGGGTGTCAACGGTGTCATCCCCGCGGCGGCGGTCGACCGCGGCGTCACCTACGCCGACGAGCTGACAGCCGCCGCGGACGGCGACGGCTTCGGGGTCGGCACCGCGACCGTCGAGGCCGTCCACACCCCCGGTCACACCACCGGGATGACCGCCTATCTCGTCGGCGGGAGCCTCCTCGCGACCGGGGATGGGCTGTTCGTCGAGAGCGTCGCGCGGCCCGACCTGGAGGAGGGTGACGAGGGTGCACCCGACGCCGCCCGCCAACTCTACGAGACCATCCAGAAGCGGGTTCTCCCGCTGCCCGAGGACACGCTGGTCGGCGGGGCCCACTACAGCGACGCCGCCGAGCCCGCCGCCGACG
>CAZQZE010000374.1:0-1653 GCA_964597715.1 uncultured Halobacteriales archaeon | reverse complement strand
TCGGCATGAAAGGCGCCGTCGTCGTCGGCACCGACTACCCCACCGCCGGCGGCGGTAGCGGGGGTCGGGAACCGCTCAACCCCGAACACATGGGCGTCCCATTTCAGGCCCACTTTGTCGGGTTGGCGACGATTCTCGCCATCCTCTCGTCGCTGGTCTTTACGTTCTACCTGCTGAAGTACGGCGAATCCTCACACACAAAGGGAGGGAACTAGTATGCCATCAGAAGGAAGCACGTACGGCGACATCCACCGGTACGAACCGCCCCGCGAGAGCACCGCCGCGGCAGTCGCCATCGTCCTGCTGACGCTCGTGGAGATTGTGCTGGTCGGCATGTTCACCTTCGGCCTGATCAACGGCTGGGGGTTACCGGAACAGACCGGCGCGGTCGGCAATATCTTCCTCGGGACGGTGCTCGCGGCCATCTTCATCAACCTCGCGTTCATCATGCTGCTGTACCGCAAGGAGTTCCTCCCGGACGTGATGATCGTCAAGAAGCGCCGCCGGAAGTGGGAGGACCTGTACATCCGCGAGGACGACGTTGACGGCGAGTCACTCACCGACGGGCTCGGTGATAGCATCAAACGCGCCGTCTACCCCTACTACAAACGCTGATATGCCAGAAAACGAAGACAAGTACCCGACGCAGTCGGGCCGGCGACGCTTCGTGAAAGGCGTTGTCGGCAGCGCGGCGCTGTCGGGCGTCGCCGCCGGAACCGCCGCGACCGTCAACTTCGCAACCTCACCCGGCGGGGCCGGGGGTGGTGCGACGGAGTTCATCGCCATCGAGAACACCGCGGGGCCCGCACCCCGTGGGATGCCGGTTATCCCTGTCGAGGTCGACGGCGGCGAGTTGACGGGGCTGTGGCCGGAGATATCCGAGCGACAGGAGGGTGGCCGCACGGTCACGGTCGCCGAGCAGGATGTCGGCGGTGTCACCTACTCCTCGGCCTGGTTCCAGTACTGTGGGGTTCAGCAGTACGCGAGCACACAGCCGACGACCGAGGCGGACAACACCTTCCTCGCGGGCGGCGGCTACGACTGGATGGAGGGTATCGACCGTGGCGAGCCGCTCACCGTCGACATGTTCGACGACTACGAGGAGTGGGGCAACGGGATCGGCCGGGACGGGCTAGGCAAGCCCGCCTCGGGCACCTGGCGCAAGCCCGACGAGGGCCGTGGCATGCCCATACAGGTTCTCCGGAGTGTGGAGGTCGAGAGGATGGCAAACGGCGAGGGACAGTACGGGGACCTGCCGGGGTCGGTCAGGTCCTTTATGAGCGCCGCGACCCAAGACGGATTTATGGCCTGGCTGAACAAGTGCACCCACTTCTGCTGTACGCCGGGGTTCAAAAACGACCCCGGAAGCGAGACCTACGGCGGAGGGGACCAGGTGTACTGCCAGTGTCACCAGTCGATATACAACCCGTACAGCCCGGTCAAAAAGCAGTTTATCGCCCTGCCACGCCCCCTACAGTGATACGATGAGCCTCGAACGCAAAGACGACCACGACCACAAAGCCTGGATGAAAGAGCGGGACCTGACGCCGGTGGAGTCGGTCTACCTGTCGGTCCTGGTGTGGTTCGACAAACGGCTACGCATCGTTGACTACCTCGAGTTGCTCGAGGACCTCTACTACAAGGTCAACATGC
>CAZQZE010000373.1:0-1676 GCA_964597715.1 uncultured Halobacteriales archaeon | reverse complement strand
GGAAGACGGCCCCGCTGAGAAAGAGCACGCCGAAGAGAACGCCCGCGGTCGCCTCGGTCACCCCCTTTGCGGTCACCAGGTAGGTGGTGAAGAAGGCGGTCAGCCCCTGAAAGACAAAGAGCATCAACGTCGCGCCGAGCACCGCGAGCGCGACCTTCCGGGAGGAGACGGCCCGCCTGATTGTGGTGACCCGCCCCCGGAGGGTCGCCGCCCCGCCGTCGGTGCGGGTATCCGAGTCCGCGCCGGGGTCGTCGACAGCCCCGGCCTCGGCTGGCCCGTCACTCCCGGCGGCCTCCGCCGACTGCCCCGGGACGGTCCGGTAGAGTGCGACCCCGGCGACGAGGAAGGCGGGGGCGGTGAGCCCGAGCGCACCCCGCCAGCCGACCACACCGGTTGCGTAGGTGGCCGCCGCCGGCAGCAGTGCGGCGCCAACGCTGCCGGCCGCGAGGACGGTCCCGAAGGCCGCCCCGTCCTGTTCGGTGTAGATGCGGGTGAGCGCGGTCCCCCGTGGCGGGCCGTACACCCCGGACGCCAGCCCGTAGGCCCCGGTCGCCACGAGAAAGACGGCGAAGGTCGGCGAGAGGGCGTAGACACCCATCGTGACGGCGCCGGCGACCGCGCTCACCGCCAGCAGCGTCCGCTCGCCGGCCCGGTCGACCAGCGCGCCGGCGGGGAACTGCATCGCGGCGTAGGTCACCCACAGCAGGGTGATCGCCGCCCCGGCCGCGGTGTCCGACACCACAAAATCCTCACGGATAATCGGCAACAGCGCCGGAACGACAAAGCGCAAGCCGAGGGTGAAAAACCACCCGCCGGCGATGGCAAGCAGCGTCCAGCCCCGCCCGCCGCCACGGAGTCCCCTGACGACAGTGCGTAGGCGAGCAACGTAGGTGTCCGGGGACGACACGACAGGAGGGTCACACCGGTCACAAAAGACCCTGACGGACCGCACCCGGGCCGGTAGACAGGGTGGCGCTGACACGGCGTGACACCCGACGGGACGGGCAGCGACCGGACCGGGACCGGGGGATTGACACCCCCTGCGGGGCAACCCGAGGTATGAGCGACCTGCTCGTCTCCGGGGGGCGTGTGCTCCGCCCCTCCGGGAGTGTCGAACGCGCGGACGTACTGCTCGACCAGGACGCGGGCACCATCACGGCCGTCGACGAACCCGGCGCGGTGGCCGGTGACGACGAACTCGACGCCGAGGGGGGACTCGTCATCCCGGGGTTAGTCAACGCCCACACGCACGTCGCGATGACGCTGTTCCGGGGGGCGGCCGACGACAAGCCGCTCGACGCGTGGCTCCGCGAGGATATCTGGCCGGTCGAGGCCGAACTCCGGGCCGAGGACGTCGCCGCCGGCACCCGTCTGGGGGTCGCGGAGATGGTCCGCTCGGGGACGACCGCCTTTGGCGACATGTACTTTTTTATGGACGAGGTCGCGGCGGTGGCCGCCGAGACGGGGCTCCGCGCCCGGCTAGGTCACGGCTGTATCTCCGTCGGTCGCCCGGAGGCGGAGGCCCGTGCCGACTTCGAGGACGGGCTGGACTTTGCCCGGGAGTACGACGGCCACGCCGACGGCCGTATCCGGACGATGTTCACCCCACACAGCCTGACCACCGTCGAGGAGGCCCACTTCGAGGACTTTCTCCCGCGGGCCCGCGAGGCCGGCCT
>CAZQZE010000372.1:0-1690 GCA_964597715.1 uncultured Halobacteriales archaeon | reverse complement strand
CCGACCTGCACAGGCAGGTGCCCGCTGGCGCCCGCGTCCCAGCGAGTTACCGTCTGTTCCCGGCTTTCGGGCAAAAGGGCTTCGGACCGTGCCCGGGGCGCCGGTGCGGATTCGATATCGCAGCATACGGTTTATACCGCCTGTGGACGGGGGGCGGGGAGCCGCGGAGGGCTGAACAGGGAGCGACACAGACAGAGCGTATGCAGCGTCGACAGATGCTCGCGCTGGTAGCGGGCGGGTTCGCGTCGGTTGCGGGCTGTGCGGCCGCGCCACGGGCTGAGTCGGACAGCGCGGCCACCATCGAGGAGCGGCCGGCCAGGCTGGGGTATCCGCCGGACATCTGCACGAGAGACCCGATGGCGGACCCCGGCATCTACGCGGTCACCGACCCCGTCTTCGCCGGCGATTGGGCGGGCGGAGTCTCCGAGCGGTACCGAACCGACGGGCCGGGGCTCTCGGACGAACAGGTCGTCGTCGGGGTCGGAGCGGACCCCCCACGGGCGTACCCGGTATCGGTGCTCTGGTACCACGAGGTCGTCAACGACCGTGTCACCGTCGCCGGCCGCGAACGGCCTGTCATCGTCACCTACTGTCCGCTGTGTCGCAGCGGGATGGTCGCCGAGCGAGCCATCGAGGGCCAGACCGCGACGTTCCGGGTGAGTGGGTTGCTGTGGGTGCCACCGGAGCTCCGCAGCCGTGCGGCCGAGGCCGACGGCGACGTCTTCGGGGCCACCCGCTCCGACCCCGAGCGTCGGGTCCGAAACGGGGGTAATCTCGTGATGATAGACAGCGTCACCGGGAGTTACTGGAGTCAGCTCATCGCCCGTTCCATCTGTGGCCCGATGGCCGGTGACCGTCTCTCGCTTGTTACGGCGACAGTGACGACCTGGGGGGACTGGCGCAGGGCGAACCCTGACGGGGAGGTCCTGCTGCCGCCGCCGGCGTCGGGGACGACCGCGGACCGGTAATCACTCGAGCATCGCCCGGACCGTCTCGAAGCGTCCCTCGGTGACGTCGTCGGCTAGCCTGTCGGCGTCGAGCCCGCCCACCTGGTTCGGGTACTTTCTGGCGAAGTACCCGACGGTGTTTTCGACGTCCCGGACCAGCAGGTCACGGGCGTTCTCGTGGTCGGTCGGCACCGCCTGTGGCCAGTCGAAGACGGTGACACCCTCGCTGTTGACGAAGACGTTGTACTCGCTCATGTCGGCGTGGACGTACCCGTGGTCGTATGCCCGCGTCATCTCGGTGAGCACGAGGTCCAGCACCGGCACGACCTGCCCGTCTGTCAGCCCGGTCCTGGCGAGTTCGACCCCGTCGATCCGCTCCATGATGAATGCGTGCCGGTTCTGCCCGATAGGCCGGGGGACCGACACGTCCGGATACAGCGCCTCCAGGGCGCCGTACTCCCGCTCGGCGGCCTTGCGGGCGGTGTACAGCCAGGAGACGTGGTCGCGGTCGGCGGTGTACTCCCGCTCGCGGTTCACCTCCCGGAACTCGGTGTACCCCTCGCGGTGGAACTTCAGCGCCAGCGGCTTGTAGGAGCGGACCTCGTAGACGTCGCTTTCCTTTCCCACGCCCAGGGGGGCGCCGACACCCTCGATAGTCTCCCGCTCGGCGAAGGTGTGCAAGGCGAGTGCGTCGTACCCCTCGAAGGTGAGCCGAAAGCCCTCGTACTGGATGGTCTTGCGCT
>CAZQZE010000371.1:0-1710 GCA_964597715.1 uncultured Halobacteriales archaeon | reverse complement strand
TCCCCACTCGTCCGGGGCCCCGAGGAGTTACCTCTCCGGCTCTGAATCCACGGGGGTTCCCGATACCGTACGGTGGTCCCAGCCCAACCGGTCTGTCACTACAGGGACAACCGCGCCACACCCACTGTCTCCTCCGGCGCGCACCGACGCAGGTCGGAGTAGCGCCGGTGTGGAACGTCGGACAGGCTGTCACACTCACGCAGTTACTCCTCTCTCTCGCGCAGTTCGGCCCGACGGAGTTTTCCGCTCGTCGTTGTCGGTAGCTCGTCGACAAAGTCGACCGCCCGTGGGTACTCGTACTTTGCAAGCCGCTCTCTGACGACGTTCTGGAGCTGTTCGGCGAGCGACTCGCCGGGTGTGTATCCGTCCCGTAGCGCCACGAACGCCTTTGGTATCTCCCCCCGGGTGTCGTCCGGGACGCCGACCACCCCGGCGTCGGCGACTGCCTCGTGCCCGGTGAGGGCGTCTTCGACCTCCTCGGGACCGATCTTGTAGCCCGAGCAGAGTATCACGTCGTCTTTCCGCCCCTCGAAGATTATGTACCCGTCGTCGGTGCGTCTGCCCAGGTCCTCGGAGAGGAGCCACCCGTCCTGGAGCTTCGTGTCCGTCCTGCCCGGCCTGTTCCAGTACCCGAGAAAACAGCCCGGATTGTTCTCGTGCCGGAGACCGATCTCGCCCACGTCACCCTGTTCGACCGTCGGTTCCGCGGTCTCCGGGTCGAGGATCGCCACCTCGCTGCCGGGCGAGGGTCTCCCGATCTTGCCCTGCTCGTACGGGACATCGAGTGCTTCGCAGTCGCCGATAAACGCCGGTGCCTCCGTCTGTCCGTACCCCTGCTGGAGGGTTGGCTCGTCGAGGACCTCCTCCGCCCAGTCGAAGATATCCTGACTGACCGCCTCGCCGCCGGAGAACACCCCGCGGATGCTACCCAAACTGTACCCGTCAGCGGCACTGTCCTCCTGTGACAGCATCCGGAGGGCTGTCGGCGGCGCGTTGTAGAGCGTGACGCCAAACTCGTCGATGAGGTCGAACTCCGCCTGCGCGTCGAGTTCCTGATGTGCCAACCCGACGACGGGCTTGCCAAAGAACCAGTGCGGGAGCACGAAGTCGACCAAGGCACCCGCCCACGACCACTCGACGGCAGTCCGTCCGATATCCCCCTCGTGGAGTTCGAGATTGAACAGACCGAGCGCCACACACGGTAGCACGCCGAGGAGGACCTGGTGGGGGAGCAGTGCACCCTTCGGTTTGCCGGTCGTCCCGCTGGTGTAGATGAGTATCGCCCCGTCGTCCGGTGCCGTCCGCCGGGTCGAAACTGAGCCGCTCGCGTCGTCGAGCGCCGCCGAATACCTCACCTCCTCACCGACAGTCTCTGCCACATTGGGAACGATGACGTGGTCCACGTCGTGGTCGACGGTCCGAAGGGTCCCGAGTACCCCCTCGCTCACGAGGAATGCCGACGCGTCGCAATCCTCAAGCCTGTATGCCAGCCCATCGGGGCCGAGGAGGACACTTAACGGCACCGAGACCGCGCCGAGTTTCCAGGCAGCGAGGTGTCCGACCATCGTCTCTGCCGACTGTGAGCCGCTGACACAGACGCGGTCACCTCTCCCGACCCCGTGTCTGTCGAGGTAGCCCGCGAGCCGGTTTGCCCGGCTCCGGAGTTCCCGGAACGTGTACGACTCGTCGCTGCCCTCTCTGTCTCGTGTG
>CAZQZE010000370.1:0-1711 GCA_964597715.1 uncultured Halobacteriales archaeon | reverse complement strand
TCGAGGTCTTTGGCAGGGCGTCGACGAACTCGACCTCGCGGGGGTACTCGTACTCGGCGAGGCGGTCGCGGGCCCGCTCGCGAAGCGCCTCCCGCAGGCCGTCACCGGTGTCGGCGTCGTCGGTCGGCTCGACGAAGGCCTTGATCACCTCGCCGCGGGTGTCGTCCGGGACGCCGACCACGCCGGCCTGTTCGACGGCGGGGTGACCCAGCAGCGCCTCCTCGACCTCCAGTGGTCCGACCCGGTAGCCCGAGGTGATGATCACGTCGTCCTTGCGGGACTCGAACCACAGGTACCCCTTCTCGTCTTGCTCGGCCAGGTCGCCGGTGAGATACCACTCGCCGCGCTGTTTCGCGGCCGTGGCCTCGGGTCGGTTCCAGAACTCGGCAAAGAAGACACGGTCGTCGTCGGGCCGGACAGCGATCTCCCCGACCTCACCCCGCGGAACTCCCGCGGGGTCCTCGGCACTCTCCGGCAGGTCCGGGTCGACGACCCGCACGTCGTAGCCCGGCAGCGGCTTGCCCATGCTGCCGGGCTGGGTCTCGAACCACCGGGAGGCGTTCGCAACCACCAGATTGAGTTCGGTCTGGCCGTAGTACTCGTTGACCGAGACACCCGCGAGTGTTTCATCCGCCCACTCGAGGATCTCCGGGGTGACTGGCTCGCCCGCGGAGGCAACCGTCTCCAGCGCCAGCCCCTCGGGGGCGGCGGCGCTCATCATCATCCGCAACGCGGTCGGCGGGACCAGCGCCTCGGTGACGTCGTACTCCGCGAGGACCTCGAAGGCCGCAGTGGCGTCGAACCCCTCCATCGGCGCCGCGACAACGGTGCCGCCGTAGTGCCACGTGCCCATGAGCAGGCCGCCGAGCGCCGACCCCCAGGCCCAGTCCGCGGGCGTCCAGGCGACGGTGTCGCCGCCGAGCCCACCCTCGAAGAAATTGAACGCGGCGGCTCCCCGGCCGACCCACAGCGCGTGTCCGTGCCGGACCCCCTTCGGCGGGCCCGTCGAGCCGGAGGTGTACATGACCGCCGAATCCGTCGAGGGTGTGGCGTCGTAGGGGTCGACGTCGGCCGGCCGGTCGGCGACAAAGGCGCTGTAGTCGACGACCTCGCAGTCCATGTCGGCTCCCGCCTCACCGGGTACGTCGGGTTCGCCGACGTAGTAGGGGCGTTCCTCGAGGGCGACAGCGACCTCTAGCGCCGGACACTCGCTGCTCGCGGCCGCCAGGTCCGCCCGGACGGAGGGCGCGAAGACGACCGCCCGCGCGCCGGCGTCGTCGAGCCGGTAGGCGAGTGCGTCCTGGCCAAAGAGCGTCGTCAGGGGGACCGTGACCGCGCCGAGCAGCCAGCAGGCCATGTGCACGGTCGGCGTCTCCGGGCGCTGTGGCGCGACGACGCCGACGCGGTCGCCGGGCCCGATGCCGCGGTCGGCGAGTGCCGTCGCCAGCCGACCGGCGGCCCGGTCGATATCGCGGAAGGAGTAGCGCGTGCCGGTGGGGGCGTCGACCAGCGCGGTCCGGTCGGCCGGCCCGGGGTTCTCGTGGCTTCGCAGGCAGTACCGGGCCGGGTTGTAGCTGTCGGGCAGATTCCAGGCAAACTCCGTCCGGGCCCGCTCGTAGCTGTCGTAGTCCGGCATCGGCTCCCAGCTCATGACTCCCGGTTCGACCGACGGCGGCTTTAGCGTTCGGTCGTCGCGAGCCGGGTCAGTCGA
>CAZQZE010000369.1:0-1731 GCA_964597715.1 uncultured Halobacteriales archaeon | reverse complement strand
GGTCACGCGGTGGCACAAGCCGAGCCACACGTCGACGGCCGGTTCGTCGTCCTCAACGGCGACAACTTCTTCGCCGACGCGGGTGGGGTCACGGCCGCGGTCGAGCGAGCCCGCGAGCCCAGCGTTGACGCCGCGGTGCTGGTCGAGGAAGTGTCGCGCGAACGGGCCCGCGAGACGGGGGTCGTGGAGGTCGAGGGCGGGCGGGTGACGGGGCTGGTCGAGAAGCCCGAGGCGCCGCCTTCCCGGCTGGTGACGACCGGCTGTTACGTGCTTCCCGAGGAGGTCTTCGACGCGTGTCGGCTGTTGCGTCCCTCCGAGCGCGGCGAGTACGAACTGGCTGACGCCGTCGGCGTGCTCGTGCGGGCGGGTGCGACGGTCGAAGCCGTCCGACACGAAGGGCAGCGGTGCAACGTGAACACGCCCGGGGACATCGAGCGAACGGCCGAGATGCTGGATGGGTCCGACGGGTCTTGACGGAGTCCGTCGTGACGAGACCGGAGTGGGGGGCAGTCAGCGCCACGAAGTGTCGCTGGTGGACGTCTCGTCTTCCTCGACGACCCCCCAGTGCCCCAGATGTCGTGGTTCGCGACGACAACAGCTAAGTTGGCTGGCTCACAACGTACACACGATGAGCAGCGACAAGAAGCGTGTCCAGTTCCGCGCACCACACCGGCTCATCGACCGGACGGACGCCCTCGCGGATGTCCTCGGAGAAGACCGGACGGACATCCTCGTGGCTGCCCTCCGGGAGTACCTCCAGGAGGCTGCGCACGACGACGCGCTGACGCAGGAGATCGCTGCCGCCTACTACGACGACGAGATCTCTTTCGAGCAGCTCCAAGCACTCGTCGGCCACGAAACGGCCGCAAATTTCCAAGTTCTCAAAAGGCAGTTGAGCGAGGAGTTCCTCGACGACGCTGTCGACGAACTCGCGGACTCGTAGATGCGGGTCGTCGCAGACACGTCCGCGCTGGTGAGTCTGGGAGTCGTCCTCGACCGGAACCCGAATCCGCTCGAACTCGTTCTCGACGCCCACGAGGTGTTCGTCCCGGAGCGGGTGGTATCGGAGGTCGTGGAGACTGCCGGGTACGACGATACCTCGGGTGAGGCTGCAGCGCGGGTGCTCGACGAACGCGACCGGTTCGGAGTGCGGGCAGTTGACCTCGACGAGACGTTTCCGCTCGACGACGGTGAGAACGCGGCAGTTCGGCTCGCAAACGACATGGAGGCGTCACAACTGCTCTGTGACGAGTTCAATCAGCTCGCACTCGTTCACGCGTCGCTCACGACGGCACGGCTCGTCACGACACCGGTGTTGTTGGTCCTCCTCGTTCGGGTTGGAACGCTCCCGGCGACGGATGCGGAGTCGGTCCTGACGGAAATCGCCGACGCGAGAAGCTGGGCCGGGAACGCGTACGTCGCCCGCGCACGGACTGCCCTCCAGAACGAATCGAACAGTTCACACGACTGACAGCGTACGCCGACTCGAGCTGTCCCGGGGATATCTGACTGTGGCGAGGGGATCCCGTCACCTGCCCGCAGGTGGACGACGATTCGGGCGGGAGCCCGGCCGGGGAAGTCGGCGCAACGAACCGGCAGCCTTGTGTGTCCGACCGCCGACGCTGGGGTGAATGCAGGTCCTGCGGGTCGCACAGAAGGCCTATCCCGAGGTCAAAGGCGGCGGTACCTACCACATCCACGCGCTGAGCCGCGACCAGGCCGCGATGGGCC
>CAZQZE010000368.1:0-1762 GCA_964597715.1 uncultured Halobacteriales archaeon | reverse complement strand
TGAGAACCCCGACAGTTAGCGTCTCCGGTCCGGGCTCGGTTCCGGTCGCCGCCTCGGTTTCTGTCTCGGTGTCGGCCCCGGTTTCGGTGGATGCCGTCGGTAGCAACCCCCCGCCGTCCCCTGTCGTTTTTGTCGTCTCGTCGTCGAACAGCGTTCCCGAGCCGTCCCCGGTTTCCGGCTCCTCACCCTGGCAGCCGGCCAGCCCGGCAGCGCCGGCCAGACCGAGCGCCCGGAGCACCTGTCGCCGCGTTTGCCTCCGTCTCATCGATACAGTCAGGGCGGGGATACGACAGAATACGCTTTGTGCCCGCGGCAACCCCCCTGAGGGTGTCGTCGGGCTACCGTTCGACCGACTTCGCCGTCTCGACGAATGCCTCGACAGACTCGACGGGAGTGTCCTTGTTGACGCCGTGGCCGAGATTGAGGATGTGACCGGCCGGGCCGGCCTTCTCGATGACTTCGCGGGTGCGCTCGCGGACGACATCGGGCTCGGCAAACAGGTCTGACGGGTCCAGGTTGCCCTGGACGGGTATCTCCCCGAGCTGGTCGCGGGCCGCGGCCATGTCGACGGTCCAGTCGAGGCTGACGACGTCGGCCCCGCTGTCGGCGAGTTGGTCGAGTCGCCCGCCCATCTGCCGGACAAAGACGATCGCAGGGGCGTCCAGGTCCCCGAGGATCTCCCGGTGTAACGGGAGGACGAACTCACGGTAGTCGGCGGGGCAGAGCGCCCCCGCGTAGGTGTCAAAGAGCTGGACGACATCGGCACCGCTGTCGATCTGGAAGGAGAGGTAGTCCCGGACGACATCGGCAAAGGAGGTGAGCAGTGTCCGGAAGGCCTCGGGGTGGCGAGCCCGGAGGCGCCGCAGGGGCATATTCGTCCGGCTGGGGCCGCCGGCGACGGCGTAGGAGGCAAGCGTGAACGGGCCGCCGGCAAAGCCGATGATGGCGGTTTCGTCCCCGACCCGGCTGTTCAGCCGCCCCAACAGGTCGCCGACGTAGTCGAGTTCCTCGGTCACGTCGCTGTGTGAGCGGTCGACATCGTCGGGGCCGTCGACGGGGTCCTCGATAACGGGGCCGACGCCGGACTCGATGTGGTAGGCGAACCCGAGTGGCTCGAGGACAGTGAGGATGTCCGAGAACATCACCAGCCCGTCGGGGCGGTAGTACTCCCAGGGGAGCATGGTGACCTCGGCGGCAATCTCCGGGTCCTTGATCGCCTCGAGAAAGGAGTGTTGCTCGCGCAACTCGCGGTACTCGGGGATGTGGCGGCCGGCCTGGCGCATCAGCCAGACCGGCGGCCGCTCCGTGCGCTCCCCGCGAGCCGCGCGGACGAGCAGGTGGTCGACTCCCATTGGCTATTGATTAGAGGGTCGCCTGCTAAGGGCTTTGCATCTGCGTGGCGGCCACGGACAGACTGCCGGACTCCCTGGCGACGTTTGGACAGTCATTTATCCCCCCCGACCCGAGGCGGTGGCTATGGGACAACCACACATCCTGATCCTGGGGCCGCCGGGGGCCGGCAAGGGTACACAGTCGGGCAACATTGCGGCGGAGTACGGTATCGAACACGTCACAACAGGGGACGCACTCCGGGGTAACAAGGACATGGACATCTCCGACATGGAGACGGAGTACGACACACCACGAGCCTACATGGAGGCCGGCGACCTCGTGCCGGACGCCGTGGTCAACGCCATCGTCGAGGAGGCCCTCTCCGCGGCCGACGGGTTCGTCCTCGACGGCTACCCGCGAAACCTCGAGC
>CAZQZE010000367.1:0-1764 GCA_964597715.1 uncultured Halobacteriales archaeon | reverse complement strand
ACGACGACGAACCCCCGCTCGACGCGGGTGATCCCGTCGCCCTGGTCGCCGATGGCGTCGATCTCGACCTCGCGGCGGTCGCCCTCGTCGACCGGCGGGTCGGGCTCGTGGCGGTCGTCACTCCGGTCGGTGCCGGTGTCCGCCGTCGACGGGTCGGCGGAGGAGCCGTCGGACAGCAGCGCCACCCGGTAGGTGGCACCCTCGCTGACCGCACCGATATCGAGTTCCTGTCGGGGAACCTCCACGACGTAGGAGTCGTCTCGCTGTTCGACGGTTCCGGAGAATAAACAGAGCAGTTGGTCGGAGATCTCCATGTGATGTGTCTCTACCCCGTTCTACGGGGGGTCCCTACTTGGGTCTATGTGTTTGGACGTGTCAGCCGCGGGCAACAGTTGGTCAGAGACGGGCGGAGACACCGGCGGCCGCGGCGAGCGCCCGAAGGTCGTCCTCGGGGACACGCACCTCGCCGAGCCGGAACTTCTCGGAGTCGGGGCCGTGACAGTCCGAGCCGCCCGCGTGCAACAGGTCGTGCTCGTCGGCCAGCGCCGCCGCCTCGTCGACACTCAGCGAGGGGTCGGAGCCGTAGGGATACCGGACCTCGACGGCGTCGAGCCCAGCCTCCGCGAGCGCTGCGACCGCCCCCGGGACGTCCAGGCCGTCCATCCGACCGGGGTGAGCCAGCGAGACGACCCCGCCGGCGTCGTGGAGGGCGTCGATGACCCGCTCGTGGGGGACCCGCTCCATCGGGACGTACGCCGCGCCGTCGCCTCCGAGATACCGCCCGAAGGCCTCCCCCACGGAGGCGACGACGCCGGCCTCGACGAGATGGCGGGCGAAGTGCGGGCGGCCGAGCATCCCCGTGGCCGACGCCGCGAGCGTGTCGTGGTCGACATCGATGCCAGTCACCTCCGAGAGGCGGGTCGCGAGGGTCCGGTTGCGCTGCTCGCGGTACTTGCGAGCCTGTGCGAGGACGGACTGGAGGGTGTCGGTGTCGGGGTCGACGAAGTAGCCCAGCAGTTCGACCTTCTCGCCGTCGAGGTCGGCGCGTACCTCGACGCCGGTGATGAGGGTGACGTCGCCGTGGCGGGTGACGCGGTCGGTGAGTGTGTCGGGGATGCAGTCGTGGTCGGTGATGGCGAGGACGGGGAGGTCACGCTCGCGGGCTCGGTCGACACGCTCGGCGACGGTGCTGGTGCCGTCGGAGGCGACGGTGTGGCTGTGGAGGTCCGCGACGCCGTCGGCGAGATCCATAACAGTCGGAGGTGGGTGGCAGGGAAAAGCGTGATGTCGTGTGTTTATATGACCGGTCGGCCTACCGACCTTCGAGTAGAATGGTCCCGGACACCGCTGTCAGCCTCGGGCAGGTCGAGGACCTCGATGTCGCTGTTGCCCACTGGCACATCAACGCCTGGGGCGGGGCCGAGTATCTCGTGACCAAACTCGCCGAAGCCGTCGGCGCGCAGACGGTGTTCACCACAGGAACGCCGGAGCCGGATACGCCGAACCCCTACGGCGACGTCGGATTCTACGACGTCATTCAGGACCAGGCGTACACGTCGGTGAAGCGCCTCCAGCAGCGGGCCGACCGCGTCTTCGAGTACGCGCTGTGGGAGGATGTCGACTGGCGGGAGTACGGTAACCCGGACGTGCTCGTCACGTCGGGAGCGACGCCGCGGGCGGTTATCACCCCCGACGATACGCTGCACGTGAACTACTGTCACTCGCCGCCGCGGTGGTTCTACGACCTCTATCACGACCGGAAGG
>CAZQZE010000366.1:0-1780 GCA_964597715.1 uncultured Halobacteriales archaeon | reverse complement strand
CGGGTGGCGAGCCCGAGGGCGGGGGCGCCTACGTCTCGGTGCCCTCCTGGCAGCGGACCATCCCACAGCGCCACCGGCTGGTCGCCGGCCGGTGTCCCGGCTGTGGGGCGCTCAACTTCCCGCCGGAGGGTGCCTGTTCGGACTGCACGAGCCGGGTGGACTACGAGCGCGTCGAACTGCCCGGCACCGGAACTGTCGAGGCGACGACGACCATCTCCCAGGGCGGCGCACCCCCCGAGTTCGTCGAGCAACAGGCCCGCTCGGGGCCGTTCGTGGCCGCGGTCGTCGCGCTCGACGGCCCCGACGGCGGGTCGGCGAGCATCCCCACGCAGGTGCTGACCGGCGGCAGGGACGTCGAGATAGGCGACCCCGTCGAGACGACGGTTCGCCGGATATACGAGCAGGAGGAGGTCGTCCGCTACGGGTTCAAGACGCAGTTGCGCGACGCGAAGCGGTAGGGCAGGCCGAACGGCGCCAGTCTCGGACCCTCCACGTCGGCGCGCGCTGTCGCGCGTGCTCTCGCGCGACAGCCGGCGTGCGAGGGATGAGCGAGCGAGGGAGCAGCGGCGACCGAGTGAGCGAATCGGTTGGGGAGGAATGTGGCCTGCGGTGTGCGACCGGCACGCAACCCCGCACGGGCCGCAGGTCGGGGGGAGTTCAGCTGTCCGGGTCACCCGGTGCTGTAGCACGTGCGAGCCACAGAGGGGAACCTTTGTACCCACCGCAGGGCTAGGAGGCGACAGCATGGAAGGGCCACTCTGGACCGAGCGCCACCAGCCCGCGATTGCGGACCTGCCCCAGGAGAGCGTCCGCGAGAACCTCCGGCGGGCCGTCCAGGAGCCGATGAACCTGGTCGTCCACGGGCCGAAGGGCGCGGGCAAGACCGCCGCCGTCCGGGCGCTGGCCCGCGAAACCCACGAAAACGAGGCCGACCTCATCGAACTCAACGTCGCCGACTTCTTCGACTCGACGAAGAAGGAACTGTCCGAGGACGACCGGTTCGGCCGCTTCATCTCGGCGAAGCGGCGCCGGGAGTCATCGAAGGCCGACCTCGTCAACCACGTCCTCAAGGAGTCGGCCAGTTACGCGCCCGTCGCCGGCGAGTACAAGACCATCCTGCTGGACAACGCCGAGGGGATGCGCGAGGACTTCCAGCAGGCGCTGCGCCGGGTGATGGAGCAGTACTACGAGGCCACGCAGTTCGTCATCGCGACCCGCCAGCCCTCCGCGTTGATCCCGCCGATCCGCTCGCGGTGTTTCCCCGTCCCCGTCCGCGCGCCCGCCCAGGCCGAGGTGGTCAATGTCCTCGAATCGGTCGCCGAGGCCGAGGGCGCCGACTCCGACGCGGACGGGTTGGCGTACGTCGCCGAGGCCGCGGAGGGGGACCTCCGGCGGGCGGTCCTCAACGCCCAGACCACCTACGAGCAGGAGGGCGAGATCACGATGCAGGCGGCCTACGAGACGCTGCAGTCGGTCGGCGTCGACGAGCGGGTCGGCGAGATGCTCGCGGCCGCGGAGGCGGGGGAGTTCACCGACGCCCGGTCGACGCTCGACGACCTGTTGGTCGACGAGGGCTACAGCGGGAGTGAGGTGCTGGAGGACGTGCTGACGGTCGCCCGGTCGCAATACGGCGAGTCAAAGCTCGCCCGTCTGCACCACCTCGCCGGCAAGGTCGACATGGACCTCCACGAGGGGACGAACGACCGGTTGCACGTGAGCCACCTACTCGCGGAGATCGGTGAACTCGCAGACGGTCGTGAGTGAACGACCGGTTGCACGT
>CAZQZE010000365.1:0-1803 GCA_964597715.1 uncultured Halobacteriales archaeon | reverse complement strand
TCCGCTGTTCCGAACGGCTCAGTAACTACCGAGAGACGGCGCCGGGACCATCACATTCGCCTCGGGACTGCCTGGTCCATTGGCGTCTCGTCGTCTTACTGCGCCCGACCCAGGGATTGACAGTCTGGGCCGCGAAGGGCCGGTATGCCACGACGGAGTGTCCTGTTCACGCCCGCGGACAGCCCCGACATGCTGCGGTCGGCGCCCGAGACCGGCGCGGACGTGCTGGTCTTCGACCTCGAGGACGGGGTCGGGCCCGCCGACAAGGACGACGCCCGCGATGTCCTCCGGGAGGTGGTCCCCGGTCTCGAGTTCGACGGCGAACTCTGGTTGCGGGTCAACGACCGCGACGACCTGCTGGAGGCCGACACTGCCCTCCTCCGCGAGGCGGGGGTCGCCGCCGTACTCGACGGGGTCGTCGTCCCGAAGGCCACGGGACCCGAGACCGTCGAGCGCGTCACCGACCGGTATCCCGACAGGGTCGACCTGCCGGTCCACGCTCTCGTCGAGAACGCCCGCGGCGTCCTCGACGCGGACGCGATTGCCGACACCCCAGCCGTCGGCTCGCTGCTCTTTGGCGGCGAGGACCTGGCCGGGGATGTCGGGCTGACCCGCACCGAGGGCAGCGAGGAGTTGCTCTACGCCCGCCAGCGGACCGCGTTGGCGGCTGCCGCCGCCGGGGTCGACGCCATCGACGGGATCTACACCGATATCCGCGACACCGAGGGCCTGCGGGCCGCGGCCGAAACCGCCCTCGAGTTCGGCTACGACGGCAAGACCCTGATCCACCCCGGGCAGGTCGCCCCCGTGAACGATGTGTTCACACCCACCGAGGAGGCGGTCGAGTGGGCTCGCCGGGTGACCGAGGCTGCCGCCGAGCGCGAGGCAGGTGTGTTCACCCTCGACGGCGAGCTAATCGAGGCGCCGATCCGCAAGCAGGCCGAGCGGGTACTAGAGCGGGCCGGCGAGCGATAGCCCGGTCCGCCCGCTTACAGCCACTCCTCGGCCCAGGCCTCGACCTCGTCGAAGACGGGACAGAGCGCCTCCCCCTTCGGGGCCAGCGAGTAGTAGGTCGCAACCGGGCGGTCCTCGACCCGACGGGTGACCAGGCTGGCACCCTCCAGGTCGTCGAGTACGCGCGAGAGCGTGCGCGAGGAGGCGCCGGTCGAACGCTTGAGTTCGTTGAACCGCTTTTCACCCTCCTCGAGGTCGTACAGCACCACGAGCCGCCACTGTGAACCGACCTCCCCGACCGCCTCCACGACCGGACAGGCCGCCGCGTTCTTCTCCTCGACCGACTCCTCTGACTGCTGCTGTGTCGACGACGTCTCTGACATCCACGCTAATTATGTTGTTGCTCGTACATATGGGTTCGGAAACGAACCAGATAACGCGGGAAAACCCAACCCCCGGTCTGACAGCCGACCCGGCACGTCTCCGGCAGTCACGAGCGACACGGGCCGGTGGTAAGGCGTCCGTCGCACACACCGTGCTCAGTGTCGGCCTCGGCTGGTGTGCGCAGACTCACTACCGGGGTTACTCCTGGGCCGCCTGCTGTGCCTCGGTGAGCGTGAGCTCCCCCTCGTACAGCGCGGACCCGACGACAACCGCCGCGGCGCCGGCCTCGCGCAGCGCCCGAACATCCGCGACGGTGGCGACCCCGCCGCTCGCAACCACGGGCACGTCGACGGCCTCGACGACCCGGCGGACCGGCTCCGTCCGGACCCCTTCCAGCCGGCCCTCGACATCCACGTCGGTAAAGAGAATGCCGGCGGCACCCAGGTCGGCGTACCGGCCTGCGGC
>CAZQZE010000364.1:0-1818 GCA_964597715.1 uncultured Halobacteriales archaeon | reverse complement strand
CACCCTCCCGGTACCACAGCCGGCTCTCGGGGTGGAAGCAGTTCCGGCGCTTGGAGGCGTGAAAGTACGGGTGCGCGTACCCCACGGCGGCGCTCGTGAACCCGACGACACGGCCGACAACCGCCGCGGAGGTGTGGGGTGCCATCCCGAAGACGAGCTCGCCGACCAGGTCCTCCCGCCCGTCGAACTCGTAGAAGGCGTCGAGCCCGTAGTACTGGGTCAGCAGGTCGTCGACAAAGTCGGCGGTGGCGAGCATGTGCTCGGCGGCACCATCCGAGAGGACGATATCCTGGACCTTGAGTTCGACCAGCTGGTCGTCGTGGCGCAGCGGGTCACCGTGAACGTCGGTCTCGTAGCCGAGTTCGCGGAACTGCTCGGCGGTGACGTCGAGTTCGGCCGGCCGGACCGACGTGACCGGCAGGTCCGTCATGTCGTAGCGGACGGTGCCATCCTTGAACGCCGAGACGCCGTGTTTCGCCCGCAGAATGCCCTTCTCGAGAGGCTCGGGCGCTTTCTCCTCGGACATAAGTCCTTTGACAGCTTTCAGTGTGTCGAAGGCGGAGGGGCGCTCGCCGACAGCCTCCAGAGCGTCGTGGAGCCGGTCGTGCACGTTCAGCGTCGTCGTCTGCGTGGGGGAGGCGAGCGTCCCGCAGGCCGGACACTCCGCGCGGCCGGACTCGTCGGGCTCGACCTCGCGGTCGCAGTCCCGGCAGACGTAGACGGCGTCGGTCACGCCGCCACACGCCGAACATCGCGCCTCGTGGCCCCGGGTCCCACAGTCCCGACACTCCCGGCGGCCGACCTCCACCTCGACCTCGCCTCTCGTTCCCTCGACGGCGTCACCGTGGTCGGCGGCCGCGGTGACGTCGCGCTGGTTTCCCCCCGCGTCGCCGATGGGGGACAGCGAGTGGACCGCCGGGGACAGCTCCCGCTGTTCGGACTTCTCCGGGCGCCCCATCCGGTTGCCCACCCGCGTCGGCGCCCGCTCACGGACCCGGAAGGGGGCGAGTTCGTTGACCGCGCGGATGGCGTTCTCGCCGTCGTCGTACGTGCGGGCCGCCTCGGAGAGGTCCCCGCGGTCCCACGAGCGGGTGCGGTCCTCGGCAACGCCGAGCGAGCGGGCAAGCGGCTGCCAGTCGGGGACGAGGAGTCGGTCGGGCTCCTGGGTGTGCTCGACCAGCAGCGACTCCAGAGTCCCCCGAACCGTCTCGGTGCGCGGGAGCGCGAGCACCGTCTCGGGGCCCTCGCGGTCGCCGGAGCCATCGTCCATCGCCGCCCCGTCGGCCGCGACCGCGTCGGCGGCCTCGACGGCCTCCGCCAGCGCACAGAGGTCGTCGACGCTCACGTCGTGCCAGAGGTAGGTGTACGCCGGGTGTAACGGGGCGTCGTACGCCTCGGCCCAGCCGAGTGCCTCCGTCGCGGTCGGGTCCGCGAGGTCGACGGCGACGTCGTCCTCGAGTGCCTGGACCGGGCCGCCGGCCTCGGCAAACTCCTGGCGCCACCACTCGACGGTGTAGGCCGCCGGCGCGAGCGGGTGGTTGTTCTCGACGAACTCGCCGTAGTTGACCAGGTACTCCCCCAGGTCGAGCACCGACTCGACCCCGTTTCTGACCTCGAGCGCCGCCTCGGCGTCGTCGATCCGCCGGACATCACCGTTTGCCAGCCGAACAGTCGGTCCCTCGATTGTGTCGACAGGCACCACCCCCGCGGCCTTGCCGGGTCGCTCGGTCTTGATCTGGGTGCCCGTCGCGAGAAAGTCGTCCACCAGGTGCATCGTCGCCGGGTGGACGCCCGCGGTCGCGTGGCCGTGGTTGCGGG
>CAZQZE010000363.1:0-1824 GCA_964597715.1 uncultured Halobacteriales archaeon | reverse complement strand
GCTCTCCATCTTGCACGGCCGTTCTGTCAGGAGTTGGTACTATCTATCCACCCGGGGTCGGTGAACCCGCAGGTCGAAGCTTGAAGAACCACTCAACACGACCGCTACGGGAGTCCGCCCTGGAGCCGCTCGAAGTCCTCGGCGGCGTGGCCACAGAAGACGTCGGCGCCGGTCCGCCGCTGGAGGTCTCTCACCCGTCGGAGACTCTCGCGCCAGTGGTGGCTACTCCAGAGGAGCCCGCCACCCATCGGGACCCCCTCGTCGTAGTTGACCCGCTCGTCGGCCTGGTCGCCGATGAACAGCGCCGTCCCGTGGCCGTCGATGTCCACGCGCATCCCCACGAGGCCGGGTGTGTGGCCGGGGAGATGCAGGAACTCCACGTCCTCGAAGTGGGTCTCGTCGCCGTGGAGCACCCGCCAGTGCAGGTCGTGGTCGAAGTCCGCGGTGAGATAGCCGGCCGACCCCTCGCCGGTCTTTGCCGAGTAGTAGGCGTACTTGAGTTCCGCCTCGTGGACGTAGACCGGGGTGTCGGTGTCGGCGAAGTGGTGGAGTCCGCCCGCGTGGTCGATGTGCAGGTGTGACTGGACGACACAGTCGATGTCGGCGACACTGTAGCCGACCTCCGCCAGCGCCGTCGGGAGGGTCCGCTCGGCGGCGTCGGTGTGCTGGAAGGCGTCGTAGAGTGCGTCCGGCCAGTGTCCGTCCCCGGCCGCCGGGTGCGAGCCGGTGTCCCACAGCAGCGTCACCTCGGGGTGGTCGACCACGAGATTGTAGACCTTGCCAGCGATACGCTCGGCGTCGGGGTTTGGCTCGCTCGCCGTGGCGACGGTGGCGTGCTCGATGGCGTAGTTCTCGTCGAGGTGCATGGTGCCTCTGTCGATGGGCGTGACGGTGACATCCACCATGCGGGTCCGAACGCCGGTTGGGGCTTAAATCGTCCGGCGGCGCGGCGCCCGGCCGCCGGTGAGGGAGCTTTATGTGATATGCTGACGAACCACAGCACGGATGGACCTGCTTTCCGACCCGTACAAGCGCCGGTGGCTGGGCTGGGGGCTGCTCGTCTCGGCGTTTTTCCTCGTGAGCCTCCACCGGACGTCGACCGCCGTGCTCTCCGAACAGCTGATGCGGGCCTTCGACACGAGTGCGACCAGTCTCGGGCTACTGCACTCCTCGTTTTTCTACCTGTACGCGCTGTTGCAGGTGCCGGCGGGGCTGTTGACCGACCGGTTCGGGGCGCGCGCCATCGCCGCGACCGGGACGGGGCTGATGAGCGCCGGCGCCATCGTGTTTGGCGTGGCAGCCACATACCCCGTTGCCTTTCTCGGCCGGCTCTGTGTCGGCTTCGGGGCGAGTGTTCTCTTTATCGCGGCGCTCCGGTACTGTGCGAACTGGTACCGACCCGACGAGTTCGGGACGATGACGGGCGTCACCTTCACCGTCGGTATCTTCGGCGGGCTGGCCGCGACCACGCCGCTCGCGGTTGCTATCGCCACCTTCGGCTGGCGCGGGACGGTTGTCGGCCTCGGGGTCGCAGGACTCGTCATCGCCGCCGGCGTCGTCCTCCTCTCGCAGGACACCCCGGAGGCGGCGGGGTTAGAGCCGGTCCAGAACGTCCCCGACCGACCCGATGTCACCGCGAGTGACCTGAAGCGGTACGTCACAAACGCTGTCAGCGAGGCCGAGACGTGGCTCCTCGGGGTGATGCTCTTTTTCATGACGGGGGTCGGTATCACGGTCTTCGGGCTGTGGGGGATCCCCTATCTCGTCCAGACCTACGGCATCTCCGTGACGGAGGCGTCGGTCTACCTGCTCGCCGGGAACGTC
>CAZQZE010000362.1:0-1827 GCA_964597715.1 uncultured Halobacteriales archaeon | reverse complement strand
CGCGGGTTCGCCCGCGGTCGCTGGCGACCCGGACCCGCGTTCCCGCGCCGGCCCCGGTCTGGACCGCGGGTTCGAGCGCCACGTCACCACACGGCTCCGCGCCCCCGGTGGTGACGTAGAGGGGCGCGTCGTGGCCGGGGACGACGAAATCGAGCCGGTCGGCCAGTGTGTCGAGGGTCGCGGCGGCGACGGACTCGTCGTGGACGGCCGTCGGGTCGCGCGTCTCGAACTCGCGGACGCTCTTGACCGCGTCGCCGGCACGCCTGCCCACGACCCCGCTGGACGCACAGTTGGACTTGCTCACAGCGCACGTCCTCGCGCCCCGAGCCTGAGCCGGTGGCCCACACCGACGACTCAGCGATGGATGAGCCCTATTGCGGACGAGAGGGCCCGGTGAGTAGGGACCGTGTAGAACGTGCCGACTCCGTCACAGCGTCGGGGATAGCTCGCCAATCCAACCGGAATGGTATGACACACCATGCAGGAGGGGCTACCGTCCCCGGCCTATAGTGTCACTGTGACGTCAACCGACCTGACACCTGCCGCGGAGCAGCATATTTCGACGGACAGAGAGACAATTCGGCAGTGGGCACACCGACACGACGCGGCGCCCGTGCGGCGGAGTTCGGATAGGAGCCTGGACCTCGTCTCCACCGCCGGGGTCGGTGCCGAGCACGACCGACTCGACTGGGACACATTCTACGACGGGCTCGACTCCGAGAACCGCGTTGTCCTCTACACCGAGGACGCGGGCGAGACCCCACTCGAGGTGGTGACGCACGAACAGGCAAGCTCACGAAGCGACATCGAGGCCAGACAGATCCGGGACCGACTGGTCGAGAGCGGGACGGTGACGAGCACGACCCAGGAGACGACCGCCGTCCAGACTGCTGTCCTCGAGGAGGCAACCCTCGAGAGCGAACTCGTCGGCCGCGAGATCGTCGACGAGGACCTACGTGACGTCGAGCTCGTCGAACGGACAGTCACGGACTGTAACATCGTCCCGCCTGCCGACTCCGTGACCGCCGAGACGTTTGACCACGGCCGCTACTTCGCCTCGCTCGAGTCGTCCCGGGACGAGAGTACCCGGAGGATCGAACGGTCACACGCGGACTCGGGGAGCCGAACGTGGGTCGCCACCGACACTGAGTCGTCGCTCCTGAACACCGCGGAGATCGACGTCAGAGAGGTCTGGATAGCCTCGCGCGAGCTCACCGAACGGTTCACCGTCGAGAGCCGTGTCATCGGGACAGACGCCACCGACCCCGAGACGGTCGAGGAGTATGACCTCGACGTCGAGAGACTGCAGCGGTCAGTCGTCGAACAGGGGGTGCTCGACGTCGGAAACGACCCTGACAGGGTGATGAGAGAGTTCGAAATCGAATCCGAACCCGGCGAGGGTGACCGGGTCCACACTCACTTCACGCGCACGAGTGTCGTCGAAGACAGGGTCATCGACCGGACCCGGGCCCACGCTACCATTGACAGCACGGACCTCGCGGAGATGGACTTCGCGGCCGCGGACCACGTCGTCAGCGAGGAGGCGACCGAGACGATGGGTCTGGAGTCCGGCGGTGTGTCTCTTGCAGCCGCCGATGTCGGCAAAGACATCGTGGACGCCACGGGGAACACGGTCGGGACACTCGACCGCGTTACCGACGGCGGCCAGACTGCCCACGTCGAAACGCACTCGAGTCTCACCGACAGCATCATGTCGGCGCTCGACTGGAGCGACGAGGACGACCACGAGATGGAGATTTACGCCGGCCAGGTCACACGCGTCACCCACGAGGAGGTCCGACTAAAGAGGTACGAGCAACTCGCCGA
>CAZQZE010000361.1:0-1840 GCA_964597715.1 uncultured Halobacteriales archaeon | reverse complement strand
GCGTCCACACCTTCGACGCGATGTGGTTCGCGTGGGCCGGCTTCTACCCGGAGACTGATGTCTACGAGTGAGGGGGGTGACACCCCCGACGAGGCCGGCGAGGCCGGCGAGACCGGCGGCGGCCCCGACGGGACCGGGGACTCCGGCGGGGTCCAGGGGGCACTCGCACGGACCTGGGCCGCGACCGCCCTGACGCTGCGCCGCCGTGACAGCCTGCTGGTCGTCGCCGGTGTGACCCTCCTCTATCTGCTCGGCTACCTCTGGGCGGTCGGTGACCTCGCCCCCGGCTTCGGCGGCTACGGCCTCGTCCTGGCCGCGGACCCGCTCGGGACGCTATTCCACACCACCTCCGGGCCGCTCTCGTTCGCGCCGGTCGCACTCGTTCGGGCCGGGCCGCTCGCCTACGAGGCCTCGCTGAACACGCTCGTCGGACTGGGGCTTGCGCTGCTGGTCGGGCTGAACCTCGGGCTCACCTACCTGACGCGCACGCAGCCCGCGGCCTGCGGGTTGCGTTCCTCGACGGGCGTGGTCGCCGGGGTGCCGGCGCTACTCTCCGGGACCGCCTGCTGTGGCCCGGTCGTCCTGATTGCGCTCGGGGTCCAGGCCTCCGGCGTCCTCCTGACGGCCTTCCAGGTGCTTCTCCCCGCCGCAGTCCTCGTCCTGGTCGGGAGCCTCGTCGTCGTCGGCCGGCAGGTCCGGCCCGAGACGATGGCCGCCGCGAGTGGGTGAGACCTCGGCGCCCCGAACCCCCGGGCGTACCGGTCAGTCGATGACGACGAGGATGTCGCCCATGTCGACACTCTGGTCGGCGCCGACCGCCACCTCGGTGACGGTGCCGCCGGACTCGGCGACAATGTCGTTTTCCATCTTCATCGCCTCCAGGACGAGGAGGACGTCCCCGGCCGCCACCTCGTCACCCTCGTCGACGTTCACGTCCAGGACGGTGCCTTGCATCTCGGCGGTGACCTGCTGGCCGGCGGCGGCCGTCGTCGACCCGCCGCCGCCACTACTCGAATCGGGGCCTGCGCGGTCCGGGCGCTGTCCCCCGCCGCCGGTGTCGACATCACCGATATCCAGCGCGGGTGCCCCCCGCTCCTCGAGTTCGACCTCGAAGCGTTTGCCGTTGACCTCGACGGTGAACGTGCGTTCGGTGACCTCCTCGTCGTCGGCCGGGGGCTCCGATTCAGTGCCCCAGCGCTCCTGTGCCTCCGCGATGCGCTCGGGGTCGAGGTCCTGGTCGAGATACTTGGTGGTGTGGTGGCCGGCGACGAAGGGGTCGTCCTCGAGCATCAACCGGTGGAAGGGAACGATCGTGTGGATCCCCTCGACCTCGTATTCGGCCAGCGCCCGCTTTCCGCGTTCGATGACCTCGTCGCGGTCCTCGCCGTCGACGATCAGTTTGGCGATCATCGAGTCGTAGTCGGTGACCAGGTCGTCACCCTGCCGGAGGGCGTCGTCCATCCGAACGCCCACGCCGCCGGGCGGGTCGTAGGTCTCCAGGGTCCCGCCGGTGGCGGGTGCGAAGTCGTCGGCGGCGTTCTCGGCGTTGATCCGAAACTCCATGGCGTGGCCGTCGATCTCCACGTCGTCCTGGCCGAAGGTAACCTCCTCGTCCTGGGCGACCCGGAGCTGCCACTTGACGATGTCGATACCCGTGATCTGTTCGGTGACACAGTGTTCGACCTGGATGCGGGTGTTCACCTCGAGGAAGTAGAAGTCGTCGTCCGCGCCCAGTAACTCGCCGTCCGCGCGGTCGCGGTCCTCGACGAGGAACTCGACGGTGCCGGCGTTGTAGTAGTCGGCCTCCCGCACGCCGCGGCGGGCGGCCTCGCCGATCTGT
>CAZQZE010000360.1:0-1851 GCA_964597715.1 uncultured Halobacteriales archaeon | reverse complement strand
AGACTCCGGCGCCGCTCGCGCTGTCTGTGACACCCCGCTGGCTCGCTCAGAGGCGCACTGTCAGTTCCCCGCCGTCCTGGACGGCCCGTTCCTCGACGGACAGTGTCCCGGTCGCGTCGCCCCCGCGAAGTTCGTACTCGCCGGGCTGTGCCAGGACGACCTCGAAGGCCCCGTCGGCGTCGGTCTCGACGCGGCGTTCGTAGGGGACAGTCTGACCGCTCCCGGCGAGTGTGACCGTCGTCGACAGCACGACCTCGGCCTCGGGCGGCCCGTCGCCGGCGACGGTAGCTCCGGGGACGACCCTGAACACCGCTGCCGAGCCGTCCCCGCTCGCCCACAGCGCACGGAAGTGAGCCAGCCCGTCAGCCGCGCCGTCGGCGCTTCCGTACTGTTCGTGCAACCGTGCGTACACCCCGAACGAACCGACCCCCTCTACGGGCCGCGTCACGACGAACCCCACACGCCCCTTGAACTGCTCGTACCAGCCCGCCGTGTCGCGGTCGAAGATGAAGTCGTCGTAGTTCTGCCTGGCGTAGCCGTACGACCGGGACTCGCCGCTGACCAGATAGTTGTACACCCGGACGCGACCCCAGTGGGTGAGGACGTAGTTCTGTGGGTAGCTGAGCCCGTGTTCGTCGGCGTAGCCACGGATCCAGGCCGCCGCCCGGTAGGCGGCGTCGTCGATCGAGACCTGATTGAGGATGAACGCCGAAAAGCCGGCACTGCTGCCGATGCCGACGGCGCCAAGCCCCCCGAGGAGGGCGAGTCGCGTCCGGTCCGGGGGTTCGAGTGTCTCCTGACTGTCGGGTGTCTCACCGCGGAACGACACCGGCGGCAACACGAGTGCCAGCCAGTGCGCAAAGGTGACGAAGCCGACACCGGCAAACACCGACAGAAACAGCCCCAACTGGACGGCCCAGCGACGCTGGACAAAGGCCAGTACCAGAAACCACAGGACGTAGACTGCGAGGACGAACCAGGCGGGCTCGCGCTCGCGCCAGCCCCGCACCAGGCCCCAGGCCGCCGCGGGCAGGCCCAGGAAGGGGCTGAAGCCGAGCAGGATGACCGGGCCGGCGACCGGGCCAAACGCCGACAGTAGCGGTGCCGTCTCACCGACCCCCGACCCCCGGAGTCGCTCGATGTACGCGGCGAAGGCGTCGACCCGCCCGGTCACCTCCCCGACGAACCCCGGGACGGCGAGCCAGAGCACCGCGACGGCGACGGCCACGGCAGCGACCTCGGCGCCGAGCAGACTCGGCCAGGACCGCTCCAGTCGCGTGACGCCCTCTGTCAACCCCAGTACGGCGAGCCCGCCCAGAAACAGCAGTACCGGGGTTCCCGCGACGACGGTACTCTGCCAGCTGAGCGTCTGGTGGACGACCTGGACGAGGGCCGCCCCGAGGCCGAGCCCGGCGACGACCGGGGCCAGCGTCCGCGTGGGGTTGTCGGTCCGGAAGACGACGACCGCGGCGACACCCAGTGCGCCCGCTGTGGGGACGAGCATCAGCGGGCTCACCCCCCACGCGAGCGTCTGCCCGGCAATCGCGAATCCGAGGACACCGCCCACTGCCCACCGGCGCCGGTCCTCCGCGCCCGTCCGGACGACGAGCCAGGTGAGTGCCGTGGCCGTGAGAAGCAGCCACATGTAGTCGAAGGCGTGGTGGTCGGCGCCGCCGAGCGCGGTCCGGGAGACGTGAAGCGGTGTGACCGCCAGGACGACCACCGCGACGAGGCCGACCCGGACGTCGTCGGTCAGGAGCCGTGCGAGGACGAACACGAGCACGCCGGAGACCAGTGCTGTGACGACCGGATACCACGCCAGCACCAGTCCGACCCGGTCGACGCCGCCCA
>CAZQZE010000359.1:0-1862 GCA_964597715.1 uncultured Halobacteriales archaeon | reverse complement strand
ACGAGTTCGGCACCACCGAGGGGCTGGTGACGATGGAGGACCTCACCGAGGAGATTGTCGGGGAGATCCTCGAGGGCGGCGAGGAGGAGCCCATCGAGACCGTCGACGACGACACTGTCATCGTCAAGGGGGAGGTCAACATCGACGAACTCAACGAGACACTGGGCGTCGACCTGCCGGAGGGCGAGGAGTTCGAGACTATTGCGGGGTTCATCTTCAACCGCGCCGGCCGGCTGGTCGAGGAGGGGGAGTCGACCGAGTACGACGGGCTCACCATCCGCGTCGAACAGGTCGAGAACACCCGGATCATGAGAGCCCGGATCAGCGGGCTGGCCACCGAGGACGACGGGGACGGCGGTGACGGCGAGACCGAACCGGACGCCGAGGCGACGACCGACGACTGACTGTCCTCACAGCACGGCTGTGGCGCCGAGGAGGGCCCCGTAACTGATGCCGAAGGCGCCGACGAGCGAGCCGACCCAGGCGAGCACGGTGTAGCCCATCTTGGCGCCCGAGACCTCACCGCCGGCCCCGCTGGCGGCGTAGCCGCTGCCGATGATCGCCGAGACGATGATCTCGTTGAACGAGACCGGGATCCCAAAGAAGACAGCGGTCTGTGCGATGGCAAAGGACGGGATCAGGGCGGCGATCGACCGCCGTGGCCCCAGCGAGGAGTAGTCCTGTGAGAGTGCCTTGATCATCCGCGGGGCACCGGTCCAGGAGCCGACTAGGAGGCCAACCCCGCCGCCGAACAGGAGCGCGACAAGCGGCACGTCCAGCGACCCGGTCAGGGGGACGAGCGGACCGAGTGCGAGGCCGACCTGGCTCCCGCCCGCCGAGAAGGCGACCAGCCCGCCCAGCGCCAGCAGGAAGTGTCGCTGTGTGGCCGCCGGCCCCCACGTCCGTGCGTCGTAGGCGAGCAGTCCCGCGACCAGGAGGGCAGCCAGCACCGAGGTGCCGACCACGGCGACGAGCCCGCCGTCGAGGGCGCTCGCAACAGCCGTCGCGACCGAGGTCTGTTCGCCGGCCGGCCCCAGCAGGACGAACCCGATATTCGCCAGGAGTACCCCAACCAACGCGCCGAGGGCGGGGACGGCAACCCGCTCGGGAACCGACTCCGCCCGCAACAGCCGGGCGGTCCCGTAGGAGAGCCCGCCGCCGACAAAGGGGACCAGCACCCACAGCGCGCCGATCTGCCGGTACTTCGCCCAGGCGGGCGCCCCCCCGCTCGCGAGTCCGACGCCGACCACCGCGCCGGTGACGGTAAAGGCGGTTGCGATCGGGTAGCCCGCGAAGATACCCACCGCAACCAGCGTCGCGGCGACAACCAGACCGATGACCGCGGCGGTCGCGCCGAGTGGCTCGCCGAGCACCAGGTCCTGGCCGACCGCCTCGGTGACGTTCGCGCCCTGGAGTACCGCCCCCAACAGACCCAGGATGCCGACGACAAAGCCCGCCCGGAGGATGGAGATGGCGTTGGCCCCGACGGCGGGGGCAAACGGGGTCGAGCCCGACGAACCGGCGCCGATGGCCCACGCCATGAACAGACTCGCCGCGCCGGCCACGAGCAGCACCGTGATCGTCGGCGTTGCCATTGGCACGGGTAGCGGCCCCCCCGGGTATGAGCCTACCGGCTCACGGCTACCGGCCGAGCGCTCCGACACGAGGCGCTCGCACCGAGCGGCCGGCGCGGCCGCTGCTCACCGTCGAGGGTCCCACCAACTCTATCGACCCTCCTATACCGGTCGACGTAAGCCCTGATACTTTCAGCTGGGTACGTCCGGCTGAGAAGTATCAAAAGTTACGTCGACCGGTATATCATCACTACTCGGGGCCCGAACACGCCGCGACCCGCTGTCCGG
>CAZQZE010000358.1:0-1903 GCA_964597715.1 uncultured Halobacteriales archaeon | reverse complement strand
TCATCGCGTTGACCGAACTGGACCCGCCCAGCGTCTTCCCGCGGGGCCAGTACAGCTCCCGGTCGTTCATCGCCGGCTGGGGTTCGGTGTCGTAGTTCCAGTCGAGTTCGTGGTCCTCCTCCTCGAACAGCGCCGCGTAGCCCAGTGGCATGCTGACCTCGCGGTCGTCGTCGGGCTTGCCGGCCTCGAGCAGGAGCACCGAGTTGCGCTCGGAGAGTCGGTTTGCCAGCACACACCCCGCCGAGCCGGCACCGACGACGATGTAGTCATACGCCACGGTCTGACGTGCCATGACCTCTGCTGCAACGCCAGCAACATAAAACCAGCCGGCGCGGGGCGACTGGGCGGGCGATAGCAGGGCCACCCCGGACAAAAGAGAACGCGAGGACGCCGCGGCCGGCCTACAGGTCGCGGGGCTGGACGGTCTTGCGGTCGTTTGCCTGTGCGCGGTCCGCGGCGTCCTCGAGCAGTTCCTCGACCTCGTCGTCGAGGGCATCGTAGAAGTCGGACGCGACGTTCATGTCGTCGAGCGTTTCCTTCACGGCGGCTTTGACGATCAGGTCTGCCATACAGGCGCCGTTTCCCGAGGATGAGGCATAAACCTTCCCGTTTCTCGCCGATTTCGGCGGGTGTACCGGTGTGTCTGGCCGCTTCTCGGCCTGTCCGCACCGACACCTAAGAGTGACTGGGCCCGTAGTGTCGGTATGCGCGACATCCTCGACGCCGTCGCGGCAGGCGAGTTGACCCCAGCGGCTGCGGAGGCACAGCTTGCCGGGTACGTCACCGGCGAGGCCGGCCGGTTCGACACCGCACGCGAGCAACGCAGTGGCGTCCCCGAGGCGGTCCTCGCCGCGGGCAAGACGCCCGAGGAAGTCACGAGCCTGGCAGCCACGAGCCTCGACGCGACGGGCCACGCGTTCGTCACCAGGGCCGACGACGCTACCGCCGCCGCCGTCAGCGACGCAGTTACGGCCACTGTCCGGTACCGCGACCGGTCGGGCGTCCTCGTGGCCCACGCGCCCGACTACCAGCCGCCCGACCTGAACGCCGACGTCGGAGTCGTGACCGCCGGCACCGCCGATGCCGTCCCGGCCGGGGAAGCCACCGCCGTCCTCGCGGAGATGGGGGTGACGGTTACCCGGCTCGACGACGTTGGCGTGGCGGGTCTCACACGCCTGACCGACCGGCTCGACCGCCTGCGTGACCGGGATGCCCTCATCGTCGCGGCCGGCCGGGAGGGGGCGCTCCCGACAGTTGTCGCCGGGCTCGTCGATGTTCCTGTGATTGGGCTCCCGGTCTCCACGGGCTACGGCGCCGGCGGTGACGGCGAGGCGGCGCTCTCGGGGATGCTCCAGTCCTGTACCGCGCTGACGACCGTCAACATCGACGCCGGCTTTACCGCCGGCGCGCAGGCCGGTCTACTCGCCCAACAGCTCGACGCCGCCCGGGACGCCGACGACCCCGGCAGGTGACAGCCGTCTCCGGTGACTCCGGCGCCGGGCGGTGTGCCTAACAGTGTTGGCACCCAGGCTATATCGGAGGGTTGTGTGTACGCTAGTGCTGGCGACGGATGCCGGCGTAAGATGATGCCAGAATGCAACCACTGCGGTGCGCACGTCTCCGACCGGTTCGCGCGGGTGTTCGCTGACGAGTACGGGCAGATCCACGCATGCCCGAGCTGTTCGGCGAACGCCGGCATCGCCGAGGTCGCACGTGAACGTGCGCGACAAGCCTGATAGTGTCGCTTCGATAAGCCTGAACAACCCTCGCGGAACCCCCCTTTCGGTTGACAGCCTTTTAGTGGCGTCACCGCACAGACGCGGGCATGGACGACGCCGACGCGGTCGACTTCGGGACGGACGGCTGGCGGGCCACCCGCGACGAGTTCACGCTGCCCCGCGTC
>CAZQZE010000357.1:0-1904 GCA_964597715.1 uncultured Halobacteriales archaeon | reverse complement strand
AGATGATCGTCGAGGTCGCCGAGACACAGGAGGACGAGGCCGGCGACGGGACGACGACCGCGGTATCGGTCGCGGGCGAACTCCTCAAGGGCGCCGAGGAGTTGCTGGACCAGGATATCCACCCCACTGCGGTCATCAAAGGCTTCAGTATGGCCTCCGAGCAGGCCCGGACGGAGGTCGACGACATGGCCATCGAGGTCGACCGCGAGGACGAGGAGATCCTCCGGAGAGTCGCCGAGACCTCGATGACCGGCAAGGGCGCCGAACAGCACAAGGACACCCTGGCGAGTCTGGTGGTCGACGCCGCCCGCGCGGTCACGGTCGAGGCCGAGGACGGCTCCTACGTCGTCGACCTGGCCTACCTGAACACCGAGACCGCCACCGGCGACTCCGCGGGCAACTCCGAGGTCATCGAAGGCGCCATCGTCGACAAGGACCCGCTCCACGAGGACATGCCCGACAGAGCCGAGGGCGACGTTCTCCTCCTCGACTCGCCGATGGAACTCGAGGAGGCCGACGTCGACACCCAGGTCAGCGTCACCGACCCCGACCAGCTCCAGGACTTTATTGCCCAGGAGGAACAGCAACTCCAGGAGATGGTCGACACGGTCGTCGACCTCGGGGCCGACGTCGTTGTCTGTCAGAAGGGCGTCGACGACATGGTCCAGCACTACCTCGCAAAGGAGGGTGTCCTGGCGATGCGCCGCGTCAAGAAGTCCGACCTTGAGTTCCTCCGGGAGGTCCTCGGCGCCAGCATCGTCTCCGACCTCGACACGGCGGCCGCCGCCGACCTCGGCGCGGGGACGGTCACCCGCGACGAGGACGCCGACCACTACATCGTCGAGGGCGACGAGGACGCCCACGGTGTCACCCTGTACCTGCGTGGCTCGACCGACCACGTCGTCGACGAGATCGAGCGCGGCGTCCAGGACGCGCTGGATGTCGTCGCCGACACCATCGCCGAGGGGACGGTCCTGCCCGGCGGTGGCGCCCCCGAGACCGAGGTCGCCGCCCGGCTGCGTGACTACGCCGACGGCGTCAGCGGCCGCGAACAACTCGCCGTCGAGGCCTTCGCCGACGCGCTCGACGTGGTCCCGCGGACGCTCGCGGAGAACTCCGGGCTCGACCCCATCGACACGCTGGTCGGCCTGCGCTCGGCACACGACGACGACCGGGTCCGGGCCGGGCTAAACGTCTTCACCGGCGACGTCGAGGACGCCTTCGACGCCGGCATCGTCGAGCCGGCACACGCAAAGCGTCAGGCGGTTTCCTCCGCGACGGAGGCCGCCAACCTCGTGCTGAAAATCGACGATATCATCTCCGCCGGCGACCTCTCGACCGAGGGTGACGAGGACCCAGGTGCTGGCGGTCCCGGCGGCGGCATGGGCGGCATGGGCGGCATGGGTGGCATGGGCGGCGCGATGTGAGGCCGCCGCTCACCGCGAGGACGCGGTGAACAGGCCCGAACAGTTGCCGGATGCTGGCCCGTGCCCCGCTGCTCGCTGACCGTCCGAGTGCCGGCTCACTGTCCGATTTGCGCGCAAAAACGAGGGTCACGGGGCGTCTTTTGCTGTAGTGGTGTCACGTAGCGGTATGAGTGGCTCCGACAGCATCCTGGACTGCGAGGAGTATGCGCCCCCCGCCGACGCACTCTCGACCGTTGCCGACGAGACACGGCTGTCGACCCCGGCCCGGTTCTCGGAGCTCCGGGGGTGGGCATCCGGGACAGCACACAGTTCAATTGCCGCCGTTGAGGCTGCCCGGGCAGTTCGTCCGCAGGGCCGAGGACAGCGACGAACACCGGACCGCCGGGGAGCGGGTCGCTCAGGCGACCCGTGCGGGGTGAGGACTACTCCTCGATGTCGAAATCCTCGATAGAGCGGCTGGTCCGGACGACCCGCTCG
>CAZQZE010000356.1:0-1905 GCA_964597715.1 uncultured Halobacteriales archaeon | reverse complement strand
ACGCCGAACTCCTTGCAGACGTTCCCGATATCGTTGATCAGGCTGACCTTCGCGGCGAGGAAGCTGTTGTTGGCATATTTGATCATCTCGGCCTCCCGAAGCCCCGTCTCGACGACCGGCACCTCGCTGTCGGCCGCCTCGATGAGTGGCTCGTAGACCGCTCTGAGGGTCGCGTACGCCCGGTCGCTGCCGGCGCCAACGACGACCTTGTCGGGGTCGAGGAAGTCAGCCACTGCGGTCCCCTCCCGGAGGAACTCGGGGTTCATCGCGATGTCGACATCCTCACCGACGGTCAGGTCACCGCCGGCCTCGACCCGTGGGGTAATCTCCTCCTCGGTCGAGCCCGGGACGACGGTGCTCTTGACGACGACAAGATGGTCGCCCGCCGTCTCGGCCAGGGCTGTCCCGAGGGACTCGGCGCCGGCCCGCATAATCGAGAGGTCGATGCTGCCGTCCTCGTGTGAGGGGGTTGGCAGCGCGAGAAAGGTAACGTCGGTCTCGCGGACGGCGCCGTAGTCGGTGGTTGCGCGGAGCCGGTCGCCGCCGTGGGCGGCGATGCGCTCGGCGAGACCGGCCTCGTGGACCGGGGCCTCGCCGCCGTTGATCGCGTCGACGACCGCTTGGTCGATGTCGACGTTGAGGACTTCGTGACCCAGGTCCGCGAAGCAGGCCGCGATGGTCGTCCCGACGTAGCCGCTGCCAACGATGCTGAGGTTCATTGGTGGCGCTATTTTCGGCTCGCCTTTGAGTATTCGGTTGCAGCAGCGGGTAGCTGTCGGCTATAGCCGGCCGGTACTCACAGCCGCAACTCGTTCAAACCCGGGGCACATCCGGTGGCTCCCCCAGGGAGCGAGCCGGTAGCCTGCGAACAACTTTTACCCCCGACTCTCGACGGCCAGGTATGAACGCTGTCGTACTCGCCGCGGGGGAGGGGACCCGGTTGCGACCGCTCACCGAGGACAGGCCAAAGGGGATGGTCGAGGTCGACGGCACACCCATCCTGACCCACTGTTTCGAGCAGCTGGCCAGGCTCGGCGCGGACGAACTCGTCGTGGTGGTCGGCTACATGAAGGAGGCGATCATCTCCCACTACGGCGACGAGTTCGAGGGGATGCCGATCACCTACACCCACCAGCGCGAGCAAAACGGGCTGGCGCATGCCCTGTTGACCGCGGAGGAACACGTCGACGACGACTTCATGCTCATCCTCGGGGACAACATCTTCGACGCCAACCTCGCTGACGTGGTGCGCCGCCAGCGTGAGGACCGCGCCGACGCCGCCTTTCTCACCGAGGAGGTGCCCCGGACGGAGGCGGGTCGCTACGGCGTCTGTGACACGAACGACTACGGGGAGATCACCGACGTCGTCGAGAAGCCCGAGGACCCACCCTCGAATCTGGTGATGACCGGCTTCTACACCTTCACGCCCGCCATCTTCCACGCCTGTCACCTCGTCCAGCCCTCCAATCGCGGCGAGTACGAGCTCTCGGAAGCCATCGACCTGCTGATCCAGTCCGGCCGGACAATCGACGCGATCCGGATGGCCGGCTGGCGCGTCGATGTCGGCTACCCAGAGGACCGCGAGAAGGCCGAGCGACTCCTGCGGGGCGAGGAGAGCGTCGACGCCGGTGAGGGCGGGAGCGGGGAAGCGACGGCAAGCTCGGAGTAGCTGGGTCAAACACGCGTCGTGGCTCGTCGTTGGAGGACAACTGACAGACGGACGAATATTCGGAGTTCGGTACGTTTGTTGGCGTAGACTCAGGCCCCGATGTACTCGTTCAGCGTGGCAAACTCCTCCGGAGAGAGCATACCGTCCGCAGTAACGTTGTCCACGGCCTCGAAGTCATCGCCGAGGGGGGGCGTTTCCTCATTCAGTGGCGGGAGTTCCGCCGGGTCCGGCTCCGT
>CAZQZE010000355.1:0-1907 GCA_964597715.1 uncultured Halobacteriales archaeon | reverse complement strand
GGCTGCCAGAAGGGGGCGAGCTGGTCGCGGGGGCTGCCCGAGTCGTGGGTGATGATCGTCTCGCTCACGTCGACGGTCTCCTGGAGGTCGTTGATAACCCGGTAGGGGGTCAGCGGCACCTCGTCGGAGGTGAGTTTGTCCGCCCACTCCGCCCGGAAGTCGGCGTGACGGTCGGCGATATCCGCGACGAGGTCGTCGTACCGGCCGCGGCCGTCGTCGACCCGGTTCTCGAGTTCCGTCTCCAGGGCCGCCAGCGTGAGTTTCGCGTCCCCGACCAGCGCGTGGTCGGCGGCCAGCCCCTTGTCGATATCGGCGGGGTCGAGCGTCGAGTGGACGATGGTGGCGTCCCCGGGTGTGTCGGCGGCGTAGAGCGTCCGGGTGAACGAGCAGCCGACCCCGAACACCAGGTCGGCGGCCTCCAGATACTCCCGGACGGGTGTGGGCATCGAGCGCGCACCCACACCCAGCGAGAGCGGGTGGGTCTCGGGAATGGCGCTCTTTCCCTGGAGGCTGGTGGCGACCGGCGCCTCCAGCAGTTCGGCAACCTCGCGGAGTTCCTCCCAGGCCTCGGCGTAGTGGACGCCCTGACCGGCCCAGATGACAGGCTCCTCCGCCCCGAGGAGGGCGTCGACTACCCCGGGAACCCGCCGCGGGTCGGGCGCCGGGCGGTTCTCGGTCGGCGGGCTGTACGTCACGTCGCCGACCTCCTCGCCGAAGACGTCCATCGGAAACTCGACCAGCGCGGGCCGAGGACGACCGTTGCGGGCGCTGTTGAACGCCCGCCGGACCGCGTTGACCGCCTCGCCGGGGTCGGTGACCTGCTCGCAGGTCTTTGTCACCTCGCCGTAGTTGTCCGAGGCGTCGAAGTTGGGGTCGACCTCGGTCTTGCTGCGCTCGTAGCCCATCGGCAACACCACCAGCGGGACCGAATCGCCGTAGGCCTGGGCAACGCCGGGAAAGGCGTTCTCGGCACCGGGGCCGAACTGCATACAGAAGACACCGATCTCCTCGCCGGCTGTGGTGCGGGAGAGGGCATCGGCCATGTGGAGCCCTACCCGCTCCTGCCGGACGGGGACCGGCCGGATGCCGACGGCCGCGGCGGCCTCGATGATCGGGTTGATCGGGTAGGTGAACAGGTACTCGACACCCTCCTGCTCGAGGGTGTGTGCGACGGCCTGGGTGACGTTCATGCGCCCACCTGTGCCGGGCCGTCGCATAACTGTTGGGACGCCCGGGGGCCGAGGGAGACGCGGAACGGCGGCCGTCGCCCGGACGCCGGGGATAGGACTAAGACGGCGCCGCCGGAGGGAGGGGTATGGGACGGATCGACAGTGACGCGCTCGAGCGGTTTGCGGCTCTGACGCTGGCGAAGACAGGCACAGAGATGTCGGTCGCGGAGACCGTCGCCGCCTCGCTGGTCGGGGCGGACCTCCGGGGTCACCCCTCTCACGGCGTCCAGCTCATCCCCGACTACTTCGAGTGGGCCTTCGACGGCCACCTCGAGCCGGAGGCGAGCCACGAGGTCGTCGCCGACCGGGGGGCAACGGTCCACGTCGACGGTAACCACACGTTCGGTCACGCGGTCGCCCGGGCGGCCACCGACCTCGCCATCGACCGCGTGACCGAGGGCGAGCACCCGTCGGTGACCGTCGGGCTCCGAAAGGCAACCCACATCGGCCGGGTCGGCTGGTTCGCCGAGCAGGCCGCCGCGGCCGGGCTGGGCTTTGTGGGCTTTACGAACATGACCTCCGGTGACCCGGTTGCGCCGGCCGGCAGCGCCGAACGACGCTTTGGCACCAACCCGCTGACCTTCGGGTTACCCGGCTTCGACGCGCTCGACCACCACGTGGTCATGGACATGGCGACCAGTCAGGTGGCCTACGGGAAGGTCAACGTCCGGCAGATGG
>CAZQZE010000354.1:0-1915 GCA_964597715.1 uncultured Halobacteriales archaeon | reverse complement strand
CGGGAGTCCCACCGGCAAGCCCACCCGTTCACGGGTGGGTAGCCGACCACCACAGACACTTTTATTCTCCCTGTATAGCCCGAGGCATGGACCGTGAGGCACTCGAAGGGCGGCTGGCCGCGGAGTTCGGCGAGGTCGGCCTGCGGGCCGTCTCCCGACAGGCCCGCGACCTCGCTGACTCGGGCCGGGTCGCCGAGGACCTGGGCTTCGAACTGACCGTCGATGCCGTCGTCTCGAACCTGCGGGACGCCCCCGACGACCACGCGCTGGTTGAGCGCTGGAACTGGTGGCTCGGGGCGCTGGACCTCTCACACGGCGGCTACCTCCGGTTTCGGGTTCGCGAGGACGTGGCTGATGACCGATGATACCCAACTACGGTGATAAGTACGACGCCGAGGCGCTGTTCGACCCGACCGACGCACTCGACAGTCAGGGCGATGGACCACCGGACGTTCCCCCCGGCGTCGTGTTCGGCTACCAGCCTGCGCTGACCGAGGCGGTCCGGGAACGGGCCGAGGACCCAACCACCCTCGTTCGGTCCCAGCGCGTCTACCCCATCTCCGAGACGGTCGGCTATGTCCCCGTTCATGAGTCCGGTGTCGGTGCGCCCGTGACAGCAACGGTGGCGGAAAACGCCATCGCCGCCGGCGCCGAGGCGGTGGTCATGCTCGGTGGGTGTGCCGCGCTCCAGAACGTCCCCCCTGACGCGGCGATCCTCCCGACCGGGTCAATCCGCGACGAGGGCGTCTCGTACCACTATCTCCCGCCAGAGGAGTCGCTCGAGCCGACAACCGCACTCGTGGACACGCTTGACGATCCCCTATCGGCGGCGGGGTTCCCGACGCCCCGTGGCCGAACGTGGACGACAAGCGCAATGTACCGCGAGACGCTCCCGGAGGTCCGCCAGTACCGCGAGGAGGGAGTCGTCTCGCTGTGCATGGAATCGGCGGCGCTGTGGGCCGTCTGTCGGTACCGCGGGGTCGACACCGCGACGGTCCACCAGGTCGGCGACTACCTCGACCCGGACGGGTGGATACCGGACACCGACGCCGACCGTGGGTTGCCCGAGATGCTCCGCCCGACGTGTGCAGCCTTAGCCGCTCACCTCGAGTAAACTGAGACGGCGTCTCATGGGAGGCGCCCGGCCCCGCGCCGCACGCGCGGCACCGTTCACACCACGACCGTCTCGCCGTGTTCCGGCGCACCCGCGTCGTAGCCGTCCTCGCGGAGTTCCGCCGCGAAGTCCCTACACCGGTCCCCGTCGCGGTCGGCGTGGGCCGAGAAGTCGTAGGACTGGGTTTGCGCGGCGACAGGCATCACCCGGCCGTCGATCTCCGCGCTGCCGGTATCCAGGAGTTCGCGGCCCGGTGTTCCCTCGACCTGGTATCCGGTCAGTGTGATCTTGTTCGTGGGGTTCGAGCGGACCGCGGGGATGTAGGTCATCGCTGGCCCGCCCGAGAGCATCCCGCTGGTGGTGACGATGGCGGCGTTTTCCTCGGCGATGCGCTCGCGCTGGCCGTCGCGGCCAGTGACAAAGCGGGCGTGCGATTTCGCCCGCCCGAGGGCATCGGCGTCACGGATGAACTCCGGATGACGCCGGAGCATCTCTGTCACCCCCTTTCCCATCCCGTCGCCGTAACAGGGGATGTCGTAGGCCGCACAGACCATGAGCATCTCCTGGGTCCGGCCGATGGCGAAGGCGGGCACGACGACCGTGCCACCCTCCCACAGCGTCGTCTTCACGCTCTCGGCAAACCGCTCCTCGACCGTCGCGCGGTCCTCGTGTTCGACGTCCGAGTAGGTGCTCTCGGTGAGGACAACATCGGCCACAGGGCGGGCCGTGGTACCGGCGACGAGTCGCTGGTCGTGGGTGTGGAAGTCCCCCGTGTACAGGAGCCGGGTGTCGCCGTCGTCG
>CAZQZE010000353.1:0-1929 GCA_964597715.1 uncultured Halobacteriales archaeon | reverse complement strand
GATGACCAGCGAGGACCTCGCGCCGAACAAGATCCTCGCCGAGACCGATACGAAATACGGCGACACCATCGAGGTCGCAAAGACCTTTAGCCAGCGACGAGGCTACCGTGCGCTCGTCCTGACAGAGCGCCAGCGTGACGGGTTGCTGCAGGTTTCCTTCCCGTCCGTTTCGGGGGATGTCAACTTCGTCACGCTCGTGCGCGCACTCGGGCTCGAGTCCGACGAGGAGATCGTCCACCGGGTCTCGGACGACCCGGAGATCGTGAAGTTCATGCTGGAGAATCTGGAGGCCGCGGAGGTCCAGACAACCGAGGAGGCCATCGAGACACTGGGCCAGCGGGTCGCCTCCGGCCAGGGCAAAAACTACCAGCTCAAGCGCGCCAACTACGTCATCGACCGGTACCTCCTGCCGCACCTCCACGAGGAGGGCGTCGACGAGGAGGACGTCCGGATCAACAAGGCCTACTATCTCTGCCGGATGGCGGAGGCCTGTTTCGAACTCGCACTCGACCGGCGTGACCCCGACGACAAGGACCACTACGCCAACAAGCGCCTGAAGGTGTCCGGCGACCTGATGCGTGACCTGTTCCGGACGGCGCTGAACAAGCTCGCCCGCGACGTGAAATACCAGCTCGAGCGCGCGAACATGCGCAACCGAAACCTCTCGGTGTCGACGGTCGTCCGGTCGGACGTGCTGACCGAACGCCTCGAACACCCCATCGCCACGGGCAACTGGGTCGGTGGCCGCTCGGGCGTGAGCCAGCTTGTCGACCGGACCGACTACATGGGCGTTCTCTCACACCTGCGGCGGCTGCGCTCCCCGCTCTCTCGCTCGCAGCCCCACTTCGAGGCCCGGGACCTGCACGCCACCCAGTGGGGTCGTATCTGTCCCTCCGAGACGCCGGAGGGCCCCAACTGTGGCCTGGTGAAAAACTTTGCCCAGGCCATGGAGCTGTCCCAGAACGTGGGCGACGAACAGGAGCTAAAACAGGAACTCGCGGAGATGGGGGTCCAGGGCATCCCCGGCATCGAGAGTGTCGAACAGCCCGCCGACGACTAACATGAGCCAGCAACAGGCCAGAGAGGCCAAAGTCTACGTCAACGGGAGCCTGGTCGGGACACACCCCGACCCCGAACAGCTCGCACACCAGATCCGCCAGGCCCGCCGCCGGGGTGACGTCAGCGAGATGGTCAACGTCTCGGTGAACGAACACACCGACGAGGTGATCGTCAACGCCGACGCCGGGCGGGCGCGTCGCCCCCTCTTTGTTGTCGAGGACGGCGAACCGCTGATCTCCCAGGAGGAGGTCGACGCGCTCACCGAGGGCGACCTGGAGTTTCAGGACCTCGTCGAGCACGGCTCCGTCGAGTTCATCGACGCCGAGGAGGAGGGTGACATCTACGTTGCCGTCGAGGAGGAGGAGCTCACCCCGAACCACACGCACCTGGAGATCGACCCCCAGCTGATGTTCGGCATCGGTGCGGGGATGATCCCCTACCCCGAGCACAACGCCTCCCCCCGGATCACGATGGGGTCGGGGATGATCAAGCAGTCCCTGGGGCTGCCCAGCGCGAACTACCGGGTCCGCCCGGACACCCGCCAGCACCTCCTGCACTACCCACAGCTGTCGCTGGTCAAGACCCAGACCACCGAGCAGATCGGCTACGACGACCGCCCGGCGGCCCAGAATTTCGTCGTCGCCGTCATGTCCTACGAGGGGTTCAACATCGAGGACGCGCTGGTGATGAACCAGGGCAGCGTCGACCGGGCGCTGGCACGCTCGCACTTCTTCCGGACCTACGAGGGCGAGGAGCGCCGGTACCCGGGCGGCCAGGAGGACCGCTTCGAGATCCCCGACGAGGACGTCCGCGGGGCCCGCGGCGAGGAGGCCTACACCCACCTCGACGAGGACGGCCTCGTCAACCCCG
>CAZQZE010000352.1:0-1929 GCA_964597715.1 uncultured Halobacteriales archaeon | reverse complement strand
CAGCAGCCACTCGAGTTTCGTCGCCGAGAAGTACGGGTCCGGCTCCAGGCCCGTCTTCGCGCGGATCGACGCCGTGCGGCCGGCGGCCTCGAGCTCCTCGACGCGGTCGGTGGTGCGGCGGTCCTGCCAGACGATGGCACGGTGGACCGGTTCGCCGGTCGTGGCGTCCCACAGAAGCGTCGTCTCGCGCTGGTTGGTGACACCGACCGCGGCGAGCTGGTCGGGGGCGAGGTCGGCACCCGCCAGCGCGTCACGAATCGTCGCCCGCGTGTTCTCCCAGATCTCGACGGGGTCGTGTTCGACCCAGCCCGGCTCCGGGTAGTACTGTTCGTGGCGCTCGTAGGCGTTTGCGACCACCTGTCCCTCGCGGTCGAAGATCATGAAGCGGGTGCCGGTGGTCCCCTGGTCGACCGCCCCGACGTAGGCCCCGTCCCCGCCTGTGTCAGTGGGTGTTCCGGTCATGCGCGCAGACACCGCGTGTGGTCTCGTGACACGGGCGCTCTACCGGCCAGGTGGTGGGCACCCGGCTAATCGTTGACGGTCGCGTGGCCGGGTGAGACTGTCGGCTGTCCCGGCACGGGGGAGACCGGCACCCCGAGGTGCCGAGTATCCTCACGTACGCACAGCCAACAGTATGAGTCGGGAACAGCAGGTTTATAGCCGCCAGGGAGGTAGCAATAGCAAGATTATCCTTCGATGTCAGCGAACAATCAACCGGAGGTAAATATCGGGCTCGTCGGCCACGTCGACCACGGGAAGACGACCCTGGTCCAGGCGCTGAGCGGCGAGTGGACCGACCAGCATTCCGAGGAGATGAAACGCGGCATCTCCATCCGGCTGGGCTACGCGGACGCCACGCTGCGGGAGTGTCCGGGCCTCGACGAACCCGAGCGGTACACCGTCGAGGAGGAGTGTCCGGACGGCTCGGCGAGCGAGCCACGCCGGACCGTCTCGTTCGTGGACGCGCCGGGTCACGAGACACTGATGGCGACGATGCTGTCGGGCGCTTCCATCATGGACGGCGCGGTGCTCGTGGTCTCAGCCAGCGAGCCTGTCCCACAGGCACAGACCGAGGAACACCTGATGGCGCTCGACATCATCGGGATCGACAACATCGTGATCGCCCAGAACAAGATCGACCTGGTCGACCGCGAACAGGCCCAGGAGAGCTACGAGCAGATCCAGGAGTTTGTCGCGGGGACCGTCGCCGAGGACGCCCCGATCGTTCCGGTCAGCGCCCAGCAGGGCGTGAACACCGACCTGCTGATCCAGGCCATCGAGACGGAGGTCCCCACGCCCGACCGGGACCCGGAGGCGGACGCCGAGTTGCTGGTCGCCCGCAGCTTCGATATCAACCGGCCGGGGACGACCTGGGACGGGCTGGCCGGCGGCGTCCTCGGTGGGTCGCTGGTCCAGGGTGAACTCGAGGCCGGCGACGAGGTCGAGTTGCGCCCGGGTCAGGAGGTCGAGGAGGGCGGCCAGACGGAGTGGCAACCGGTCCAGACAACCGCCCGGTCGCTGCAGGCCGGCGGCGACACCGTCGACGCCGCGACGCCCGGCGGACTGCTCGGTGTCGGCACGGGCCTGGACCCGTCGGTCACGAAGGGCGACGCCCTGGCCGGACAGGTTGCCGGGCCGCCCGGTACCCTGCCGCCGGTCCACCAGCAGTTCACCATGGACGTGGACCTGCTCGACCGGATCGTCGGCGAGGAGGCCGGCGAGGTCGAGGAGGTGTCGACGGGCGAGCCGCTGATGCTCACCGTCGGCACCGCTACCACCGTCGGTTCGGTGACCAGCGCCCGCGGGAGCGAGTGTGAGGTCGCACTCAAGCGGCCAGTCTGCGCCCGCTCGGGCGTCGGGATCGCCATCAACCGCCGGGTCGGCGCTCGCTGGCGGCTCATCGGCTACGGGACCCTCCAGTGACGACCG
>CAZQZE010000351.1:0-1960 GCA_964597715.1 uncultured Halobacteriales archaeon | reverse complement strand
CTAAGATAATTGCCGCATGAGTGAGACGTAACCCCCCGTTCAGCCCCACCGGCCGACCGCCGGACCGGGCTCAACGACCGGTTTGGGGTGGCGACGACCCCCCATCTCCGGGCTCAACGGCTCATTAAACACCCAGAATACGGTGCCGAACACCCTATCTAACTGTTAAACCAACGAAAGATACTTACACTATACGTGCCACTTCACTCTCACGCCGGTCGTCACCGTGGGGGGTGCGCGGCCGTAACCACCGTGAGGTGGGGGTGGACGATGTTCGCAAAACAGGGTAACCACAGTCTCGACCCGGATGAGATCCACGGGGTCCTCCGGAACGACCGCAGACGACTGACACTCAAGTATCTCAAGCAGCGTCTCGAACCGGTTTCGCTGCGAGACCTCTCGGAGCGTGTCGCGGAACTCGAGTCGAACACGACGCCGGCTCCGCGGGACCTTCGCCAGAGCGTCTACAACTCCTTGCACCAGACGCACCTGCCGAAACTCGACGACTACGGCATCGTCGACTACGAGCGCGACCAGAAGGTGGTCTCGCTTGAGGCGCGCGCGAAAGACATCGACGTCTACATGGGTATCTCGACACCCGTTGGCGTCACCTGGTCGACCTACTACCGCTCGCTCGGTGTCCTGGGTATGTTCGCCGTCGTGCTCTGCGGTGTGGACGCGCCGCTGTTAGCGAGTGTCGAACCGCTGGTCTTTGCGACGGTGTTCCTGGCCCTGTTCACGGCTTCGACCGTCTACCAGCTGTGGGCGCGGCGCTGGTTCTACGCGTCTGCGCTGCTCCCGGACGGGTGAACGAGGACAGTCTTGTCGCTCCCGTCTCCCGGCCGGTTACGTGCCTCCGTCACTCTCTCCGGGCTGGTCCCACCAGCAGGGAGCCTGCCCGGCGTAGGGCGCCACAGTGTGACTGAACCGGGCAGGGCGAGAACGGGCCGTGTCCCACCCTGGCCGCCGGTGACCCGCGGCTCTCAGCCCTGAAAACTCGGAAGTCACGTTTATTCTTGTCTACGATTGCCATCCGCTAGCGTCCGCCGGCAGCACCGTCACGCTGCCCACAAACCACACATGAGACCAAACGCTCGCTCCGGGGCCGCCGACCCGCAACACCACAGTAGAGCCGACCATGTGGGTCACCCATGACGGGGCCCGGGGCCGACGACGCCGACGGCGCAGGCGTGGGCGGCCGGCTGGAACGGGTCGGCCGTTTCTCCGCGGGCAACCCTCGGATCGTTGCCGTCGTGTCGGTTCTCCTCGTGGTCGTCGCCGGCGTCGTCGCCGTTGCCACCGTCCAGGTGAACGTCGGCGTGCTCCTCTACGTCGACGACGACTCCCAGACCGCCCGGGACTGGGCGACCGTCGAGTCCGGCTACGACCGCGGCAACACCGTCTTTGTCGTCCTCAACTCGACCCGCTCCGTGACCGACCCGGCGACCGTCGGGACGGTCGACCGGCTCGACGACCGGTACAGCAGTCTGGCGGGGGTCAGTTCCGTCCGCAGCCTCGCCGATGTCGTCCGGGCGGGCGCCGGCGGTCAGGTCCCCGACACCGAGCGCGGCGTCGAGCGCGCACTCGACCGCGTGGCCGCACAGAACAACGTCACCAGCACGCTCGCGGACACGGTCCGCCCCGAGAACGGGACGACGGTCCTCCTGCTCTCCTACGGGGATATCCCACCGCCGTCCGACTCCGGTGCGCTCGACCTCGTCGCGACAAAGGACTCGGAGGTCATCGAGCAGCGGGTGACGGCCGCGACCGACGCCGCCGACCTCCCACCCGCTGTCTCCCCGACGATAACCGGGGCGTCGCTGTTCGAGCACGCCGCACTCGGGCTGATGGTCACCGAGGTTGTCGTGCTGTTCGCCGGCGGTTTCGCGCTCGTGCTCGGGACGGTCTACCTGGTCATGCGCCGGCGCCTGGAGAGCGGCTGGCACGCCTTCCTCTCGCT
>CAZQZE010000350.1:0-1974 GCA_964597715.1 uncultured Halobacteriales archaeon | reverse complement strand
CGGGCGAGTAGCCGCTGTGTTCGTAGGCACTCGCGACGTTGATCACGCGGATCCCGGTCTCGCCGACCGTGGGCGCGCCGCCGCTGTGTCGCTCGTCCCGCACGATCCCGGTCATGCTCGGGCATTCGGCGTGGGTCCGTATAAACGCTGCTCGCGAACACGACGCCCGGCCGAGAGAGGAGTACAGCCGGGTACGGCCCGGGGACGTGTTCGTCGAGAGGGAGCTGGCTGCTCATGAAACGGGTTCGGCGTCAGTCCGTCCGCCCGGACGCGGTCGCGTGCCCGTGCGTTCGCGTGATCGATCTCGAGTAGGCGATTTTGAGCAAGTGGATCAAGAACAGCAAGAAAGCCCCAGCCGTCCGGACTCGGGGGCACCCGAAGACTCGCTTGGCTCGCGGCTCCCTGCGGTCACCGCTCGCTGTCCCGAGACGCTCCCAGCGCCTGCTCGCGGGCTGGATGCCTGCTCGCACGGCCAAGGGTCGCGTCTCGCTTTGCTCGTCTTCCGAGCCGCCGCTCGCTGTGCTCGCGGCGGTCTCGCCGTGATGACGCGACTCATTCAACAGACGTATATTCCGGAATCTTCGTTTCGAACAACCGCTGCAGTGCAGTCCACAGTATCTCCGTCGGGACCGATTTTGCGAATTCTGCACGTGAATGGCCTGCCTCTTCTGTCACGGGGTTTTCGTACTGGAAGTGTACCGGACCCAGGTCCGGATGGTCGTCGTCGCGGTGCCAGCCACAGTTGAATCCCGTGTTCGGGTTGGCGTAGTGGATCCGGTAGTACTCGGTGTTCCCGCGAAACCGCCACTCCACATCGATCACCGGGGAGTCCGGGCCGGTGGGCGGGTCGAGCCGAGCCGGAGCGACACCCGCCCGGACGAACTCCTTCGAGATACTGTCCGGCTCGAACCCCACTGTCGTGACTGTCGGATGCCGAGTCAGTACGTCCCGCAGCCCGTTGTAGACGGAGGTATCGATCGTTCCCGGCAGCCCCATCGTCAGGCTGGAATCCCGTCCCGGTCGGTCGCCCAGTCGTACTCCTTCAGTGCCGCCTTGAGGACCGGCAGCCGGTCGGCAAGGTGTTCCCACTCCCTGGCGGTCTCGCGGCGAGCCTCGGCCTCGTCGGGGTCGTCGACGTCGGCGATGCTCGCGAGGAGTTCCCCGGGCGACTCGACGCCGTACTCGGCTTCCCACTCCGCGACCCGCGCCTGCATCGACTCGAGCGTGTCGGCCAGCTCCTCCCGGTCGTGCTCGCGCTGGAGCGTCGCGACCTCGCGGTAGGTCGCCATCAGCTGGTCGACACAGTAGAGTGTCTGCCCGCCGCGCTCGATCCGCCGCAGGACGCCGTCTTCGACCAGTTGCTCGAGGTACTTCCGTGCCGTCTTCGCGGTGGTCTCTGTCTCCTCGGCCACCCACGACGCGCTCCGGGGGGTGCGGAGCGTGCGCGCGGCTGCACGAACCCGCTCGCCCCGCGTCATCGAGGGCGCACCCGGGCCTCCGTCGGTATCGGTGTCGTCGGGCATAGTCCGGCTACGTGCTGCTAGAATATATGTCCGAGGTACCGTATATATGTTTCACGACGGTGTGTGCTCGGGTGATGTTGCGAGCGAGTGGACCGAAGACAGCGAGAACGCCTCCAGCGGCTCGCGGTCGTCGGCGACCCGTGCGCTGCCGACTGCGAGAGCGAAGCTCCCTGTGGTGTCTGGGTCGCCTCGCGGCACTCTCGCTACCTCGAACGTCTCGACGTCAAAAAGCGGCGAGGACAGCGAGCATCGGTCCTGGGACAGTGTACACAGCGACCACGCTGCAGTCGTACGACAGAGCGCGGAATGACGTTCAAACCCTCCAGTAGCCGCTACACCGGTGTTGCTGAGCCCGCTCACTCTGTCTCGAGGTCGTCTCGTAGCCCTTCCATCCGGGGTTTCAGCTCCGGGAGTTCGTCCTCGATGGTCTGCCAGACGATCCGGCGGTCGA
>CAZQZE010000349.1:0-1978 GCA_964597715.1 uncultured Halobacteriales archaeon | reverse complement strand
TCGTGAGTGGCTCGTCGGGGACCTCGTCGTCCTCGCCGGTTTCGGCGTCGGCCTCAACCCTGGCCACCTTCTGCTCGACCGCCTCAAGTCGCTGGGTGTGGCGTTCTTGAGATTGATTCAATTCCTCGCGAAACTCACTAAGCTCGTCGACGAGGTCGCCGACGGCGCCGCCGGCTGTCGCGAGGTCGGAGTCGTCGGACGGGGGGCGTCGGGGTGTGTCGCCCCCGCCGTCGTCCTCATACTCCCGGAGTAGGCGGTCCCGGTGACCCGGGAGATACCATACCGGGATATTCCTCCCGACCGTGTGGGACTCGAGCCGCCCCTGCTCCTCGAGCGTTTGTAGCCTGTCCCGAACCGTGGGAGGTGTCGCGTCGAGGTTGTCGGCCACCTGTCCGGTCGACAAAAACGGCACGTCAGCGTTCTTGACGACGTCTAAAGCGTCCTCCGGGTTGATTGCCATACGCCGCCCGGCGCCGTCTGTTCCGTCGGTCATTTTCTTTTCTTGGTGGAAAACAATTGGGCGGGAGAAAAAATACTTACGGACGGACGTGTTACGTCGATCTAAGAGATTCCGCCACCAAGCCCCCCGCGAAGCCCGACGGGGGTGGTTCGGCACGAACGCACCCGGGGCTCGACGGTAAAGAGTCTCGACGTGTCGTGAAAGCGGGCCACGACGTCGCCGCCGAGGCCCGCGTTACTTTGAGACGGTGCCCGGGCTTCGGGGCTTTGGGACGTCGTGACGAGTTGAACCAAGCGACGACGACGGCGCGTCGTCAGGTGTCTATTGTGACCCGACGCTCATAGGGTTTAGGATACAATTCTGTTCTGACACGCGCCTGTCGTCGTCGAGCCACGGCACCACCGGGGTGCCGGTAATTCGACTACACGGACATGAAGTACGACCACGCCGGCGATCGCCGGCGACACGACGACAGGCGAACCGCATACAATCACCCGCGACGCGAGGACGGCCGACGGCCCCGACGGGACCGGTCGGCTGGGTGGCGCGAGGAGTACGCCGCCCAGGACGTCCCCATTCCCCGGACCGACGGCGGGAGCCCCGTCGAGGACGACCGCGACCCCGAGCAGGGGCGGTACGTCCTCCCGAACCCCGGGGCGTTCGTCCGGGACCGCGACAGCGAGGACGGCGACGAGCTCGTCGTCGTCGAGAATGAGGAGGTCCCCGCACACGACTATACGATCGAGGCGACGGGCCGGACCGTCGCCGAGCATAACCCGGAGTATCCGGGGTGGGTCCCGGTCGTCCGGGCCGTCTACACCGAGGACCTCGACGCGCTCACCCGCCACAAGTCACCCGAGGAGCTCCGGCGGGCTGTCGACGGCGGCGACCTCCGAGCCTACACGTTCCCCGCGCCTCGGCTGGGGCCGCTCCCCGACGAGAGCAGCGACAACGGGGGTGAATCCGAATGGTGAGCCGAGGGTTCGGCCTCGCACCTGGCGACGACCCGGAGCAGCGCCCCGAGAAAAAAAAGCGCGCTAAAGAATGTAACCTGGCGAGCGAGGACCTCAACGACAGCCCCGAGGACCCCCAGGCGAAACAAACCGGCCCCCACACATTCGGCGAGGAGCGCCACCCCTCGATCGTCATTTTTTGGGGGAGGTATGGGACCGACCGAGCCGGCGCGGTCACACTTGAGCGTGTGAGTGTCATTCCGGCCGAAGGCAGTGGGTACCGTCTTAGCGGGGAGGTCGACCGACACCCACCGACCGACGGGGTTGAGTTGGCGGTGTTCGGCACCCGAAAGGGTGACACCGACCGGCTCGTCGCGCGTGTCGACGGTGCCGACCCGGCCGTGTTTGTCGTGGATACTGAATCTCCGACGCTCTACCGCTGGGGAGCTACCGGCTGTCTGGTTTGTCGGGGTGAGCAGGCGTGAGCGAGGAGCCACCCGTTCGCGAGGCCGGCGCCCGTGTCGTCGACCGCGAGGACCCCGACCCGAACGAGGCCGTCGTCGTG
>CAZQZE010000348.1:0-1983 GCA_964597715.1 uncultured Halobacteriales archaeon | reverse complement strand
ACCTCCACCTCGTTGCCCTCGCCGTCCTCGAAGGCGAGTTTCACGCGCTCGTCGCCAAACGCCCGGCTCTCGGCGGCCGTGACCCCGTACAGTTTCGCCGTCGCTGCGGCGGTCGAGGCTCCGACGTGTTTGACCGTCCCCTCCTTTAGCTCGAAGGCAAGCGAGTCCGTCTCCAGCGTGAACATACCCGCTTGGAGGGGCGGCACAGGCAAAAGGGCCGGGTCAGGTGCCGCCTGCGACGGCCCCTACCTGCTCGGCGACGGTCGCGAGCGCCTCGTACCCACCAAAGCCGTAGCCAAAGGCGAGAAAGCCCGGGACCGCAGCCACCGCGAGCGCCAGCTCCGGCGGGACACTGTGGACCTCACTGACCCCGACCACCAGCAGGGTCCCCCCCCAGACGGCAACCAGTCCCGTCACCCAGGGGTTCGCGAGCCCGACGAGCACGCACGGTGCTGTCGCGTAACAGAGCACCTGCACGGTCTCGCTGACGCCGGCGCGGTCCTCGACGGTCCCGATCAGGATGACAGTCTGGAGCGCCGCGGTCAGATGGACGCCCGCGGGCGCGACGAGCACGACGACAAACAGCACCCACAGCAGCGCGGAGGCGGTCGGCTGGCCGCTGATGACCGGGTACGCGCCGTCGATAACGGCGAGCCGGACCGTCTCGGAGACGAGCACCACGGCGGCCACGAAGGTCAGCCCCGGCGCCTGGTCACCCGGGGCGACCCTCTGCCGGAAGAACCCCCGCGGGTCGACCAGCACCTCGACCCACGCGCGAACGAGCCCGAGCGGGCCGCGCTCGCGCCCGAGGTCGGTGTTCTCGGCCCACTGAGTCACGCCCGTTGATACCGGCCGCCGTCGTATGACCGTTACGTTAGTCGCCCGCGCCGGCGTTTTGCTGGCCCGCAAACGAGGCGGGATTTGCGGTGATGGTGGCGTACTCGACGACACGCTCACCGAGGACCGTGACCCGCTGGGCGAGGGAGTCGTCGACGAACGCGCCGTCCTCGAACTGACTCCCGGCCTCCGGGATGGCGGCCTGGTGGGGCAGTACCCACGCGTTCAGCGCCCGGCAGACCGACCGGAGGTGCTCAAGCGTCGTGACCGGAAAGCTCCCCCCGGAGACGCCGAGCAGACCGACAGTCCGGTCCTCGAACTCCTCGAACCCACAGTAGTCGAGGGCGTTCTTCAGTGACCCGCTGTAGGAGCCGTGGTACATCGGCGAGCCCAGGAGTACCGAGTCGGCGGCCCGGACCGCCGACCGGAACGCAGGGGCGTCACCGTCGTCCCCGTTGTCGGGGTCGTAGACCGGCAGGTCGTACGCCCGGAGGTCGAGCAGGTCGGTCTCCGCGCCCCGCTCGCCCGCCGCCGCCAGCGCGTGTTCGAGTGCTGTCCGGGTGTGACTGGCGTCCCGTAAGCTCCCGCATACGGCAACAACTGTCGGTGGCATACCGGGATGTGTGACGGCGAGGTGCAAAGTCCTTCGGCCGGGCGACAGTTACGACCTCGCCCGCAGCCCTATCCGGCCCCGCCACCGACCAGGCGGCGGAGACCGGCAACCCGGCTCCCGACCCAGTTGACAACGGCCTTTCGCGTCCAGGCGGCGTACCCGACGACGGTCTCTCTGGCGAACCGGCCGACGCCCGCGGGGCCGTCCTCCCGGAACCGGGTGCCGGCCTCGCTCAGCCAAGCGCGCCCGCGCTCAAGACCGCCCGCGACGCCGTTGCTGAAGAACATCACCACGATGAGCAGGAGCAGCCCGAAGCTGGCCTCCCAGTGGGCCTCGAGCACCGGGAACTGCCGGATGAACCACCGGAGATACTCGTAGGTGAACGCGCCGATCGCCGGCCCGAAGAAGGAGTAGGGCCCGCCGATGACGGTCATGATGACCGGGTCGGCCGAGGCCGTCCAGAAGGCGTGGCTCTCGGGGTTCACGTTCGTCGCCAGCGGGATGAGTAGCGCCCCCGCGAGCCCGGAGAAGGC
>CAZQZE010000347.1:0-2010 GCA_964597715.1 uncultured Halobacteriales archaeon | reverse complement strand
TCGAGTGGGTCGGTGACTACCCGGATAGGCTGCTCATAATCAGCAGGGAGAGCACAATCACGACCGGCAGGAGGATGTAGGGCGCCACAACGCCGACGACTCCGAGCGTGAGTACGGACCCGCCACCGAGGACCAGGGCAAAGGCGGCCATCAAGCCCGCTCGGACCGGCCGGTCACGGGCGATTGCCAGGAACAGCGAGAGGAGCACGTTCACCCCGTGGCGTACCGGGTGCCGGGTGCTTGCATCGTCGACGTCGTAGTCGACCTCTGTCGGGACCTCAGCAACGTCGTACCCCTCCTGGGCAGCCTTGAACAGCACGTCCAGACTGGCGCCCATACCGGAGCCGATGTCGGCGGTATTTGCCAGTGTTGCGACGGCTTCGCTGTCGTACGCCCGGAATCCACACTGCGTGTCGGAAACCGACTGGTAGGAGTAGCCGACACGTAGCCCGAGACCAACGAGAAGATTGATGACAGCGAGCCCAAGCCGCCTGTACGCCGGCATATCCGGGGGCTGTGTCCCCTTGAACCGGCTGCCAATAACGACCTGAGCGCCGGTCTCTCGCTGTGCTTGAACCAGGTCGGGTATATCGTCCTCCTCGTGCTGTCCGTCGGCGTCCAGGAGGACCAGGTGTTCGGCGTCTCTCACGTAGGCGTACCGGAATATCGTTCCGAGCGACTCCCCGTATCCCTTGTTTTGTTCGTGTGGGGCCACCCTCGCGCCGGCCTGCTCTGCCTGCTCGACGGTTGCGTCGTCACTCCCGTCGTCGACGACGAGGACCTCGTCTGCGTGCTTCTGAGCCGTCGTGACGACATCGGCCACGGTGGCCGCCTCATTGTAGGCGGGGATACCCACGAGAACGCCCGGGGACGGCGATTGCACCTGGTCGGAGCGCTGGTCCGGCTCGCTCCTGTCGACCGAGACGACGCTATCGACCGAGAGTTCCTGCTCGGGTGCGGATGCATCTTTTGCCATTGACGGAGCTAAACTGAGTTGTCAAAACGTGGCGTACACCCGATTATTGTTAGTAGCTAGATACCACACTGCGCGCTGTGTCCCCTCCCCCGTAGCAGGTTGATACTCCCCGTTTCGCCACGACCGGCGCGCACCCCTCACGTCCCGTGTCGTGTGACAGAGCAGGTGCAGTATCGGAGTCCTCCGTGGACACGGCCAAGTTTGGGGACAGAGCAGGCTGTCCGATGTCGCAGGTCAGCCACAGCACGTAATTACCGTGGAAGCCGCGCCGGGTGTATCGTCACGAAACGCCTGGAGAGCGGGGGTATCACCGCCTGCTGGGCTGGGCGGGTGTCCCTGTGCCGGTCCTGTCCTCGGTTCTGGGTGTGAACCCGGGGGCGCTCAGACCTGTCGGACGGTGAACCCCTCCCGACGCCACGCCTCGGCGTCGAGACAGGCCCGGGTGTCGACGACGATATCCCCCGACATCCGCTCCGCGAGGTCGGCTCGGCTGAGGGCCTCGTACTCGTCGTGGTCCGTGACTATGACAACGGCATCGGCGTCACTGGTCGCCGATTCGAGGTCGCTGAGGTCGAGGGTCGGGTCCGTGACGTGTGGGTCGTGGATCGCAACGTCGAACCGGTGTGTGACCCCACCGTCAGCCGCGACCCCGGCAGTTTCCCGTTGTCCGAGCGCACGCGCGAGACGCAGCCCCGGGCTCATCCGCGTGTCCGAGACGTTCCGCTTGTACGCCACTCCCAGTACTGCCACCTTCGGGTCCTCCGGGGTGTCGATCTCCCGCTGCACGAGGTCGATGACGTGGGCGGTCATATTGTCGTTCACCGCCCGGGCAGTCGAGATTAGTTCGAGGGCGTCGGAGTCGGCGCCGAGAAACCACGGGTCGACGGGGAGACAGTGCCCACCGACCCCCGGGCCCGGCCGCAGGATGTCGACCCGTGGGTGGTTGTTTGCGAGGTCGATAGCCTCCCGTGAGTCGACCCCGTAGTCGTCGGCCAACAGCGCAATCTCGTTTGCGAGGGCAATATTGACGTCCC
>CAZQZE010000346.1:0-2018 GCA_964597715.1 uncultured Halobacteriales archaeon | reverse complement strand
ACGACAGCAGTACGCTGAATCTCCATTTACACATCACGTGTGGGGCTAACTATATATAAATAGCAGGGAGTTGGCCGGGCAGTAATGGGTAGATGGTCGTGGGAGCTTACGCGATTCCCGCCCGCCGTGAACGGGGGGACTCCCTCGCTGAATTAGGTGGCCCACGCCGGCCACAACCGAACGACACGTCCGTACCAGCTACCCGTGGGGGGGACGCCCCTCCCCCCGGAACCGTCCGTCCCGAGCGGCGACCGCCTCGACGCGAGTCACATCCTATGGCTACCGCCTGGTGTGACTGCCACAGAACAACGCAACGGGTCGGTCTCCCAGACACCTCCTGTCCGGGACCCTACACTGCCAGCCGGCGTTCCGACCTCCGGCCCGTCCGCCCCGTGTCCGCGTGCCCGAGAGTGGTCTCCGAAATCCCGCGACTCACAGGTCGAGCACGCGCTTGTTGTCGGCTGCGGCGAGCGCGTACACGTCGGCGCTCACGGCCAGCGAGGGGACGTACACCTGCGTATCCAACTCCTTTGTCTGGCCCTCCCGGACGAGACCGACCGGCAGATAGGTCTCTTTGATCACGACGCGGTCGGTGTTTCGGAACCGGAGGAAGATCTCCGTCTTTACCTTGCCGCCCTCGTTCTCCGCACGGGCCTTGAACCGGGCCTTCTCGCCCTGTTTGTCCGCGACCGCACACTCGTTTCCGTCCGTCGTGTAGAGCCCCCACTCGACCACGGAGAGAAAGTCGCTGGCGCTTCCCTCCATGTACTGAAACAGGCCGTCGCTGATGCGCTCGACCTCCGGTTCGATCGCCTCGCCCTCCGCAAGAACGGACAGCGGGTTCGCCATGGCACGGAGGTCGCTCGCGATGGCGCTTCTGTTGGACGGCGACGACTTGAGTCGCTCGTACTCCTCGCGGAACTGTACGAACTCGTCCCGGGGTGACCCGTTGTAGTGCTGTTCGATCGTCTCGAGTTCCGCGTCGAAGTTGAGCACGGGGGGGAGCGGACGGTTGTCGCCGTCGTTCCGGCTCCGGACCGCGACCGAGTCGTCGGACTCCTCGGGTTCCGCGGACTGTGCGTCGAACCCGCCGATAGCGTCGAGAGAGAGGCCGATGACGAGGCTGATGAGGGCGACTCCGAGGACGAACCCGTTCAGGATCAGGGCGATAATCCCGTCGAAGACGATCTGAAACACCGCGCCAAAGGCGATGCTGACAGACCCGACAAACAGGGCAAACGCGGCAAAGTTGTCGGTGAGCTGTGCCGGGCCGTCCGCCCCCTCGTCGGCCGGGCTGTCCAGTGACTCCTGTGGCGTTGCTTGGTCGGCCATCGGTGTCACTTCACCCCGTCGGCTGCCCCGTACAGGACCGTCGTCAGGTGTGACACCCACAGTCCAGCGGTGATCCCAAACGCGACAGACGCGAGCACGGCCCGAGGCGTCTGCCCGAGCGGTGACAGGGCCGACAGAATACACACCGACCCGAAGGCGAACATGAGGCCATACTGGAGCTGTGTCACTTGGTCGAGCGAACTGAACCTGTTGAGCATGCGTTGCTCACTTTCAACACGACAAAGTTAAGCGTTCATCGGTCGCGGCCTCCGGTGAATCCCCGCACGCCGCGGGTTGTTCGTGGCCAGGCTGCCGGCCCCGGAACGGCCGCGGGTCTCGTACCTGTCCGGGGCTCGGCTCCCCTCAGACCAGCCCCTCGCGGTCACGGAGGTCGTGTCGACGGACCTTGCCGGTGGTCGTCCGTGGCAACTCGTCGATAAACTCCAGTTGCCGGGGGTACTCGTACTTCGCCAGCCGCTCCTTGACGTAGGACTGTAACTCCTCGCGGAGCGCGTCGCCCCCCTCGGCGTCGGGGACGAGCGAGACGAAGGCCTTTGGCACCTCCCCGCGGGTGTCGTCGGGGACGCCGATGACGCCCGCGTCGGCCACAGCCTCGTGGCCGGCCAGCGTCTCCTCGACCTCGACGGGCCCCATCTTGTAGCCCGAGGAGATGATCACGTCGTCCC
>CAZQZE010000345.1:0-2039 GCA_964597715.1 uncultured Halobacteriales archaeon | reverse complement strand
CTGACCGTTCACCCGGGTCGGGTTCTCCCCGAGGTCGTGGACGTAGAACTGGTCGCCCTCGCGGTCGAACCGGACGTGTTCGCGGTGGACCAGGACCGCCTCGTCGGCCGAGCCACCGGTTTCGACGAAGAGACGGCGCGCCTCCCGGCCGAGACGGTCACCGTCCTCGACCGTCAGGTCTCGGCCGCGCGCCCGTAGCAGTAGTGAGTCGGGCGCCTGGCTGTCCGGGGCGGCCCCCGCCAGTTCCGTGGTCGCGGCGCCGAGGCCGGCGGCCACCACGGGCTCGTCCCCGGGGCCGGGCCGGCCTTGCGTGTCGGCTGTGTCGCCCGACTGTGTCCTCGTGCCTCCGTCGGCCCCTGTTGCCCCCGCGACGGCGGGGAGAAGCGAGCGCAGCCGGTCACCGTATCCACGTTCGCGCCCGCCGGCCAGGAGGACCGCGGCCGGGAACGTAACTGCGGCCATGAGCAGCGAGAAGCCGACCACGAGGACGAGCGTCTTCCCGAAGTTCCGGACGACGGGGAACCGCGAGACCAGCAACACGCCAAACCCGGCTATCGTCGTGAGCGCGGAGCCGAGGATAGGGCGCGAGAGGCGCCGGACAGCGCCCCCCATCGCCGCCGTTCTGTCCGGGTCTGTCGTGTCGAGGAGTTCCCGGTACCGCTCGTGGACGTGGAGCCCGTAATCGACCCCGATCCCGAGCGCGATAGAGGCCATCGAGACCGTCCCCGGGTTCCAGGGGATCCCGAGCAGCGCCATCGTGCCGAGCATCAGTGACGCCGCCGCGGCAGGGACGGCCAGGACCAGCCGCAACGAGTCCCGGACCGACCGGAGCACGACCGCCAGGACGACGAGCGCGACCGAGAAGCTCAGCAGGGTCGTCCGGCCGAATCCCGCGGTGACGTTCTCGATGATGGCCCGGTTGACGACCGATTTCCCGGTGACCGCCACCTCGGCGTCCCCGTCTATCCCCCCGGCTGCCGCTTCGATACGGTCGACCAGTGCCCGGGTCTCCGCGCCCCGGACGTCGTCGACGTGGAGTGTGAGCAACAGCTCTCCGGGACGCTGTGACGGGGGTTCGACGCCGGCCAGCGGCGCCTGTGACCGTGCTGTCAGGAGCTGGCGGAGCTTGGGTTCGGTCGCGGGCACGTCGCCGCCGGTCGCTGTGGTGACGGCGGTGACCGGTCCCCCGACGGCGTTGACGGCTGACAGCCCGGAGAGCCGTTGCTGGAAGGCGGCTACCTCCCGGAACGTCGCGGGGTCGTACGGGCTGTCGGCCTCGACGAGCACGTAGGCGGTCTTCGGGCTCTCGAGCGATTGGATAGTGCGCTCGAACTCCGCGCGCTCCTCGAGCTCCTGGGGCCAGTAGTCGAGCATCTCCTGGGTCGTCTCGACATCGTCGTAGGCGGCCACACCGCCGGTAGCGGCCGTGGTGACGACGAGCAGGACCACCAGCGGGCGTGAGCCGGCGAATCCAGCGACCCGGGCCGCCACCCGCTCGAGGCGCCCGTCGGGGTGTCCGCCGCCGGTTGCCGGCCCCGGCGCGTCGGGGGTGCCCTCGCCAACCCAGCGAAATCCCGCGTCACCCTCGGTGGGCGCGGGGGTATCCCCGTCGTCGAGGGTGACGAGCAGCGCGAGCAGGAGTGTCACCGAGAGCCCCATCGCCACCACGACGCTGGTGCTCGCGGTGACGCCGAACTGTCGAACCGGCGGAACAGGGGCCACGAGCAGCGAGCCCAGCCCGACGACCGTCGTGACCACCGCCAACAGGAGTGTCCGACCGGTGGTGCGAGCCGCGACACCCGCCGCGTCGGTCGGCGGCCGGCCGGCCTCCCGTTCCTCACGGTACCGGGTCTGAATCTGGAGCCCATAGTCGACACCCAGGCCGAGCCCGACCGGCAGAACGCTCAGCATGATCGCCGAGAAATCGTAGCCGAGCAGCCCCATCACGGCGAGCATCACCACGAGCGCGGCAATGGCCGTCCCCAGCGAGAGGAAGGCGTGCCAGCCGCTCTCCAGGCGCCGGCGCATGACCAGGTAGA
>CAZQZE010000344.1:0-2053 GCA_964597715.1 uncultured Halobacteriales archaeon | reverse complement strand
TCGCGCGAGTGTGAGTGCGAGTTCCCGCGTCGGTGGCGTCCAGTGGACCGGCGGCCGCCGGTCGCCCGAGAGGAGCGCCGGCACCGCCCCGGCGTGGTCGAGGTGACCGTGGCTGACCACGACCGCCTCGGGGTCGAGCCCGGAGCCGCCCCGCGAGAGTCCGACCGGGAACTGCGGGGGGTTCGCGGTCTTCATGCCGAAATCGAGTAGGAGGGTGTCGTTGACGAGGATAGCACTCCGGCCAACCTCGCCGGCCCCGCCCAGAAACCGCAGCTTCATTACATGTCAGTACGGGTCGCCGCCGTTTGGCTCCGTCGGTTCGTCGCGCTCAGACCGACAGCGTCACGTCCTCCATCCCGCCCATCAGCCCGCCAAAGGCCGTCTCGTACCCCTCGTGGCGGGCGGTCTGGGGCTGGGTCGTCACCGACAGGCTGAGTTCGTCCCCCGACTCGATGCCGGGCACGACCGCGCCGTAGTGATAGCCCAGGTCGGGGTCGAGCGTCCGGGCGAGCCGCCCGTCGAAGACAGCCTGGCCGTCGCGGGTCACCGTTCCGGTGAGCCCCATCGCCGGGACCACCATCCGGTTGTAGCGGGTCCGGGCCGAGACCGCGAGGTACGCCCCCTCGCCGTCGACCCCCGCGGGCGGGCTATCGAGGACAGTTGCCACCAGCACCGCGTCGTTGCTCCGCCCGCTGCCGAGCACCTGCCCGGGGAGGTCCTCAGCGGCCGGGGTGGCGGAGTCCGGCAGCATCCCCATCTCCCGGGGGTCGACCGCGCCGCGCTCGCCCCCGCGGTCGAGCACCTCGTAGGCGAGGTCGTCACGGGCGGACTGGCTGTACTCGAACCCGATGTCGACCGTCGTCGGCTCGCCAAACCGGCCCTGGAAGGCGCCGGTCCGTCGGGTGGAGACGCCGCCGACCGAGAGCCCCACCGTGTAGCCACCGTCGCCGTCGAGCCCGAAGTTCGCGCCGTAGTGAAACCCCATCGGCTGGGAGAGCATCGGGTAGATAACCTCCTCGGAGACCAGTGACCCGTCCTGGCGGACCTCGACGGAGAGCCCGGTCTCGGGGAGGACCGTCCGGGTCTCGGGGTCCCAGACGCTGGCCATCAGGTGGACGTCGTCGCCATTCCCGAGAGACGTGCGTTCGACGGTGTCGCCGGTGACCGTCCAGAACCGGTGGGCGTAGCTGTACATCAGGCCGGCGGCGAAGTCACCCTGCTCGCCCGTCCCGACCATCTCCATGCCTTCGACGTGGCCGGGGACGTAGACCCCGTCGGGGCGGTCCTCGGGCACCTGTGCGCTCCCGGTCGACCGTGTCTCGAGCAGTCCGGCACAGCCAGCCAGTGACAGCGCACCCAGTCCTGCGCCGGTGCGGAGGAACGTCCGGCGGTTCATACCGATACTCGGCGCCCCGGCGGAAAACCGATTCCGGTCTGCCGGCCCCACAGCGCCGCCGGCCGGTTACCTCGCTATCACCCGGGAATTAGGTGGCCGGCCCCCGTCGACCCACACATGGTATCCGAGCGGGAGCCGTTCGTCGTTGTCGGCGGTGACGCCGCCGGCCTCAGCGCCGCCAGCAAGTGCAAACGCGAGGACCCCGACCGCGAGGTTGTCGTCTACGAGCAGGGGTCGTGGGTCTCCTACGCCCACTGTGGAACCCCCTACTTCGTGAAAGGCGAGGTCGACAGTCTGACCGACCTGCTCTCGCTCTCACCGGCCGAGGTCGACGAGCGGGGGGTCGACCTCCACCGGGGTCACGAGGTACTCGGCGTCGACACCGACGCCCACACCGTCCAGGTCGCCGGACCGGACGGGGCGTTCGAGCAGTCGTACGGCGACCTGCTGGTCGCGACGGGTGCCCGGGCGCTGACCTCCCCGGTAGAGGGGACGGACCTCGACGGCGTCCACACGCTCCACGGCCTGGACGCCGCTGCTGGGATCCGCGCCCACCTGCTCGACCCCGAGACCGACCACCTCGCGGACGTCGGCGGCGAGGAGTTCGTCGACCGGACGGCTGTCGAACGGTACGGCGCGATGGACCCCCCCGAGACC
>CAZQZE010000343.1:0-2055 GCA_964597715.1 uncultured Halobacteriales archaeon | reverse complement strand
CCGGACTCCGTGGCCGGCCCGGCTTAGGCCTACCGGCTGGCGTCGCGAATCGGGTTCGCCGGTGACCCCGGCCCGGGCCGTCCTGTCCCCGAACCGGGACGTATTTGCCCGACCGTGCTAACTGTCGACGTATGTGGCCCTGGGCCCACGCTGCCGTTGGCTACCTCTGCTATGTCGCTTACGCCTACCGCCGGGGCCTGCCACTCCGCGGGCTGCCCGTCGTCGCGGCCGTCCTCGCAACCCAGGGCCCCGACCTTCTCGACAAGCCACTGGCCTGGACGTTCACGGTCCTCCCCGCGGGTCGCTCGCTGGGACACTCGGCACTCTTTGCCACCCTCCTGGTCGCGCTTGGCTGGTACGTCCTCGCCAGCCGCCTCGGTCGTCCGGCCGTTGCGGCTGGCGCCACAGTCGGCTACCTCTCCCACCTTCCCGCGGACGGTCTCGGCGCGGTCCTGGCCGGCCGGTGGGCCGACCTCTCCTATCTCGCCTGGCCACTTCTGCCGCTACCGGAGTACGACCTCGACCCCAGCTTCGCGGCCCACTTCGCCGCCTTCGAGTTCAGCACCCTCACACTGGTCGGGTTCGGGCTCACCGGGCTGGCGGGCCTCGTCTGGGTTTGGGCCGCGCTCCGGGACCGGCGCCGGAACGCCGGCGGCCGCTCTGTGACAGTCCGCGAGTGACCCGCGACTCGGAGCCGACGCGAGCAGCTAACAAGCGCTACAGGTCGGCCAGATTCTCGTCGTCGACGGCCCACCGGCAGGTCACCTGTTCGTCCGCACGCCCCTCGCCGGCGTCGGTGGCCGTCAGCCGGACCGGTTCGTCGAGTTCGGCCGCCAGCCCCGTCGCGACCAGCGAGGCGATCGGGTGGTCAAAGCGGGTCACCGACCCGAGCGCGCTCCCGTCGACCCCCACCGTCACCCGGCCATCCTCGCTGTCGACATCGGCCCTGGCCCCCGCAGCGAGTTCGAACTGCTCGACGACGGCGTCGGCGAGCCCGGCCGCGACCGCGTCGGGTTCGCCTCCCTCGACTGTCCGGACACGGTCGAACGCCTCGTACAACCGGGCGCCGGTCGGCTCAAGCGCCACGCCGCGTTCGCGCCGCTCCTCGGGCACCACCGCGACGCTATCGAGGTCCGCGGGGTCGGGCACCTCGAAGGTCTCGTGCTGTGGGACGAACAGCCGCGCGCCGTCCCCGGTCGGGACGTACACGCGGTGGTCGGTCAGGCCGAACTCCGCGACCAGCCGGTCGCCGTTTTCGGCGAGCGTGGCGTAGACCCGCTCGCCGACCGAGACGGTGATAAACCGCTCGGGGGTCAGGTAGTACGTCAGGACAGCCCCGAAGGCGCCGACGCCTGCGAGGACGACGAACACCTCCCGGGCGGCCGAGAGGACCAACCCGGCCAGCGCCGCGACCACGCCGACCGCGAGCAAGCCGAGGGCTGTCTGGCGGTACCGCGCCCGGGTGAGTCGGCGCGACTCCTCGCGCAGCCGCCGGTTCTCCTCGCGGAGCACCTCGACGCGGGTTTTGAGCTCCGCCACCGTCGCCTCGTCGTCGAGTGCGGCCGGCGGGTCGGACTCGCGACTGGGTTCGGCGCTCATCTAACTACTTAGCCCAGTTCGCGCCAGTAGTATAAGTAACGTACTGACTCTCCTGTGCTCTCTCGGTGTCCCGTCTGCCTCAGTTAAGAACGCGACCCGGACCGCTACTCCGCCCAGAGTGCCTCGATCCGGCCGTCGAGACGGGTCAACGGCCCACCGCTGAAGCCGTGGGTTTGTCGGTGGACTCCCGGTCAGACTCCAATCCAGAATCACCTACACCCGCCGTGAACGGCGGGACTCCCTCGCTGAATTAGGTGGTGAACGGAACGGCCGAGGGGCTCGTCCGGAGACTGTGGGTCAGTTCGCGCCAGGAGGCTGACTGATGTACTGACTCCTACTCGGAGCGTTCACCAGTCCGGCGCGTACTCGGGGTCGAAAAACCGCTCCACTCGCTCGATACTGTCGATTCGCGCCCGCTCGTCGTCGGTCAGCTCCAGCTCCCGCGCGGCCAAGTTG
>CAZQZE010000342.1:0-2065 GCA_964597715.1 uncultured Halobacteriales archaeon | reverse complement strand
CCCCAACCGAGTCCGAGTGGGCGGCGGTGATGGCCGCCGACGGCCGCCTGCTGGCCCACGAGGCCGACCGGTCACTCGGGGACGGGTCGTTGGCCGCCGAACCCCCGGGCTCGGGTACGACCTCGACACAGCCCCGCGAGGAAAGGGCGACGGTTCTCGACCGGGCGCGGTCACTGCTGGGCTGACCGCGGTGCGCGTTATCCAACTACTCGTACGTACGGCCGTAGTCGGGCTCGCGACCCTCGTTGAACGCGGCGACAGCCTCGTCGTGTTCCGCGTCGGTGACACAGTCCCACTGGTACTCGCAGGCCAGCGCGCAGTAGTCCTCGAAGCTCCGCTCCGGGTCGACCAGGTCGTTGGTGCGCCGGACGGCTACCGCCGGCTTGTCGCGGACCTCGGTCGCGAGTTCGCGGGCGCCGGCGAGGGTGTCCTCGCGCTGTTCGACCGCGAGGCCGATATCGACGGCGTCCTCGGGGGTGATGTCCCGGCCCGTCAGCAGGTACTCCCGGGCCTTTGCCTCGCCGACCAGCCGTGGCAGGAGCCACGCCCCGCCGTCCCCGGGGATCAGCCCGATGTTGACAAAGCCCTCCCGGAGCAGGCTGTCGGGGGCCATCACCCGCAGGTCACAGGCCAGCGCGAAGTCACAGCCGGCCCCGACGCCGGGGCCGTTGACGGCCGCGACCGAGGGCGTCGACGCCCCCCGAAGGTTGGCGACGACCCGCTGGACCATCCAGAGGTAGGCGCCGTACTCCTCCTCGGTGGCGTCGTCCCAGTCGCGCATATCCATCGTGTCCGCGCCGGCACAGAAGCCGTCACCCGCGCCGGTGAGCACCAGCGCGTAGACCGCGTCGTCGGTCTCGGCCGCACGGACCGCCTCGTTTATCTCGAGGACCATCGCCCGGTTGAAGGCGTTGTAGACCTCGGGTCGGTCGAGTGTGATCGTCGCGATCCCCGCCTCGACGGCGTAGTCGAGATGCTCGTATGGCATGTCCGCTACGTCGGTCCGCCGGTATTTGTAAGCCGGTGCTATCGACCGGTGAACCGGCCAACTGGGGCCGGTGCGGGAGGAGGCCCTCTACACCCACTCCGGGGCCAGTTCGCCGGCTACGCCCCCTCGACCGACCCCCGGAGTACCTTCGCCGCGACGAGCACGGGGTCCCAGACCGGGCTAAAGGGCGGCGCGTACGCCAGGTCCGTCCGCTCGAGTTCGCCGACGGTCGCCCCCTGCTCGACGGCCGTCGCGAGGATATTGACCCGGATGGCCGCGCGGTCGGCGCCGACGACGGTCCCCCCGAGCAACAGGCCGGACGCACGGTCGGCCAGCAGCGTCACGTCGGTCGCTGACCCGCCGGGGTAGTAGCCCGACCGCGAGCCGGCGGTGACGGTCTCGGCGACGGGGTCAAAGCCCGCGTTGCGGGCCCGCTCCTCGTCGACGATCCCCGTCCGGCCGGCCTCGCAGTCGAAGGCTTTCAGGACCCCGGTGCCCGCGATAGTGCCCACCGGCTCGGGCCTCCCGGCGACCGTCGAGCCGATGGCGCGACCGGCGCGGTTGGCGGTCAGCCCCAGCGGCACCCAGTCCTGGTCACCCGTCACAGCGTGTTCCATCGTCGCACAGTCCCCCGCCGCGTAGACACTATCGACACCTGTCCGGCCGTGGTCGTCGACCTCGATGGCGCCGCCCGACCCCGTCTCGACAGACTCGTCGGCGACCACCTCGGTGTTGGGCCGGATCCCGACGCCGACCAGTACCAGCTCGGTGTCCAGTTCCGTCCCGCCGGCACAGGCCAGGTGTTCGACCCGCCCGTCCCGGCCGGTCAGTTCCGCCACCTCGGTTTCCAGGTGAAGCGTGACTCCCTGCGCACGGAGTTCGGTCTCCACCCGCTCGGCGACGGCCCCGCCGAAGGGCGGGAGGACGTGGTCCCCGCGCTGAAACAGGTGGACGTCACACTCGTGTGCGCTGAAGGCCTCGGCCATCTCGACCCCGACGTAGCCGCCCCCGACGATGGCCACGGTCTCGGGGGGGTCCATCGCGCCGTACCGTTCGACAGCCGTCCGGTCGACGAAC
>CAZQZE010000341.1:0-2079 GCA_964597715.1 uncultured Halobacteriales archaeon | reverse complement strand
ATACCGCGAGGGGCGAGGACGTCGACGAGGAACTGGCCCGGTTACGCGAGGACCTTTGATCAAGTGGTTTTGAGAGTCTGTGTCTCTCCTGCCCTGAAGTCAGTATCGCAGCCGCGGGGAGCCGATTGTTCAGAGGAGCACGTCCCTGTCACACCAATCACGGGGGGTCGTTGCGGTCATCCTCGGACGAGGAGCGTGTCGCCTGGTCTGACTCCGACCCGGGGGGGCGGTCCGGTGGCTCGGGTGGCGATAGTGCGCGTCCGAGCACTTGCCCGATGCGTGTGTCGGCAAGCACATCGGCGGCTCGTCCGCCCCTCTCGGCGAGACGTTGTAATGTCGAGCCGCGATACAGCCGACCGAGCGGGGCGGCGACCCGGTCCAAAACCGAGATCACCGGGCCGACCGCGTAGGTGTCCCGAAGGTCAATGACGACCACGTCCGGGTCTGGCTCGGCCGTGAGCCAGCGGTAGAGAGCGCTCGCCTGGGCCCATCGTGAGAGGCGGCCGGTGAGCGAGCGCGCTGTTGACGACCGGCCTGTCGTCGTGAGACTGCGGGAGATGTGACCGAGGGTAACGACAGAGCGGGAGGCCCCGAGCGACCCGTGGAGGCGGCGCCAGCGAGCGCGCACGCCAGCGGTGACTGTCCGGACAGCAGCGCAGACCCGGGAGGTGGCGAGCGCGGTTCTCAAAGCGGTGATAACCGTCGAACGGTCGGCGGCATCTTCGAGTGACATGGGTCAGGATTGGATTTCGGCGACAGTACCCCGGACAGTGGTTGTGCCAAGGTCGAGGACAACCTGTGTGTTCTCCTGCAGGGAGCGGCCGTGGAAGGTCAACCCCGAGTCAGTGGTTCGCGTGCGGAGTTCGGCCGTCAGCGAGACATCACGGTTGACCGGGTGTTCGCGGCGGAAGATATCGCCGCCCTCGCTGGTCAGCACCACCGTCGCATTCGTTGCGGTCTTTTCGGTAATGGTCGCGAACGTGGTACCGTCCGTTGTCTCGGCCATTCCTGTCTGGACACTGTTGGCAACCTCCGGCGGGACGTTGTCGAGTTGGAGCCGGACCGTCGTCTCGGTGAGTTCACCCGGTGGTTCCCGACTGCCGACGCGGACGACGTTGCCGGAGATGTCGTAGGTGTCAGTTCGTACCGGGACTGTCGACCCGAGCCTGACCGGTGTACCAGCGAACTCCGGGGTCCGGTCACGCGTCACTGTCTGTAGTGTCGTGCCGACGATGAGTCGCTTCTGGGCGGGATTCCCGGTCGGATAAACCTGCACTGAGTCGACGGTAACCACGGGGCTCCCCTGAATGCGGTATGTGTCACCGGCAGCAATCGAGTCAGCTGCGTTCGTAGGGATAGTCGATTCAATCACTGCCTCTGTTGTCGTGACATTGATCGTCGCAGTGTCGAGTTGGCTGACCGTGCCACTGAATCCGTATGCGGACGTCCGGAAGGGGACCGACTGTCCGAGGGTAAGCGGCGTCTCCCCGAACTGACGGTCACCGGCTTCAGTCCGCGTTCGGGCGGAAATACCAAGCGTCGCGGTCACCCGCGAGCCGTCCCCGGGGTAGAACTGGGCAGATTCAATCGTTGCGACCTCGGTGCCTGCGAGGGCGTACGCGTCCCCGACATCGAGTTCCTCGGCGGTGTCGGCCGAGACGGCGGTTCTGACCACGAACGCCGTCTCAGCCGTCTGAAGCGCCGTACCGTTCGGGTCAATCCGGGTGAGTGTCCCAGTGAGGTTGTAGTCGGGGGTTTGAACCCGAAGGTCGCCACCACGCTGGAGTGCGCGGCCGGCGTACTGGAATGTCCCGGATTCCGCTGAGACCGAACCCTGTAATTCCGCTCGGACGATGACCCTGGCCTGACCGTCCGAGCCGGGTGTGTAGTAGACGTCCGTGACCGTGAGATTCCCCTCGGCGTCCTCGACGAGTTGGTCGCCGGCGGAAACCTGGTCGGCGACGAAGTCGGGATGGCTCCCCAGGTCGACGGTGGCGTAGCGGGTTGCCGGCTCTGATGCGGGACCGCCACCAGAGAGCAGTGCAACGCCGGCGACGACAACTGCCAGGACCAACAACA
>CAZQZE010000340.1:0-2084 GCA_964597715.1 uncultured Halobacteriales archaeon | reverse complement strand
CGGCCGAGCTGATGCGGGCGGTGGTCGAGAGCGGCGGCGGGACGTACCGCGGCCCCGGCGAGCCGGCGTTCGAGACCGGCGAGACCGTCAGGGTGCGCAACATCCACCCGGAGGGACACACCCGCTGTCCGGCGTACGTCCGCCGCGCGGAGGGGACCGTCCAGGCGGTACACGGCACACACGTCCTGCCGGACGCACGCGCACACCAGGAGGGTGAGTCACCGGAGCCGCTGTACTCGGTCCGCTTCGAGGGCGAGGCGCTGTGGGGGCCCGACGCCGAGGCCAACACGACCGTCTCCGTCGACCTCTGGGAGAGCTATCTCCGGTCGCCGTGAGACCTCCGGCCCGGTCTCCGTGGGGCTCCGGGTCTCCCCTGCCCCGTGGGAATCGTTAAGCCACGCCGGCGCCACAGCCCGTGGTATGACCGACACTGACGACGACCACCCGGTCCCGACGGACGACCCGGAGGCCCGTGCCCGCGCGCTACAGTCGCTACTCGTCGAGAAGGAGATGCTCTCGACCGACGCGGTCGACGAGGTGGTGAGTCTCTACGAGGAGGAGGTCGGGCCGATGAACGGTGCCGAGGTGGTTGCCCGCGCGTGGAGCGACCCCGACTACCGCGCGTGGCTGCTCGATGACGGCACCGCCGCGATTGGTGACCTCGGCTACACGGGCGTTCAGGGCGTCGACATCGAGGTGAAGCCAAACACCCCCGAGACACACAACGTCGTGGTCTGTACGCTCTGTTCGTGTTACCCGTGGCCGGTGCTCGGGCTCCCGCCGACCTGGTACAAGTCGCCGCCGTACCGGTCGAAGGTCGTCAAGCGCCCGCGGCGCACGCTCCGGGAGGAGTTCGACCTCGACGTGCCCGAGGACACCGAGGTCGGGGTCTGGGACTCTAGCTCCGAGATCCGGTATATGGTGCTCCCACAGCGACCGGAGGACACCGAGGGGATGTCGGAGGCGGCGCTGGCCGAGTTGGTCACCCGTGACTCGATGATCGGCGTCGAGCGACTGGGCGGACGGAGCGCGGAGGAGTTGGCGTGACCGACGACCTCAGGGCGGTCATCGGCGACGTTCGTGAGGCGACCGGGCCGCCGGGCGAGGACGACGTCGTCTTCGACGCGCCGTGGCAGGCCCGGGCGTTCGCGCTGACTGTCGCGTTGCGCCGTGAGGGGGACTTCCCGTGGGACGCGTTCCGGACGCGACTGGTCGAGGAACTGGAGGCGTCGGCGGACGCCGCCGAGGCCCCGGCCGACGCCACGGACGCCGAGGCGGCGTACTACGAGGCGTGGCTGACCGCCTTCGAGCGACTGCTGCTCGAGGAGGGGGTGCTCGACGACGAGGCGTTGGCCGAGCGGGTCGCGGCGTTTGCCTCCGGCGAGCGCGACGCCTCGGAGTTCGTCGTCGGCGACCGCGGTCACGACCACGACCACACACACGACCACTGAGGCGGCGGGCGGTCCGCGGCTCAGCCGGCCCTCCTCACAGCGGCTCCTCGCCGTCGATGATCCGCTCGGCACGGTCGGCGAGTGCGGGAACCCGCTCGCGCATCTTTGGGTACATCGCGTTGTCGGCGTTGCCCTCGAGGTGCCGGCGGAAGAACATCTCGCCCAGCCCCGCGAGCTTGTAGACGGCGAGTGTCCGGTAGAAGCGGTCGTTGTCGTATGAGAGCCCGGTCCGCTCCTCCCACCGGCTGACCAGTTCCTGCCGGGTCGGGAAGTCCTCGTGTTCCATAAACCGGGTCACCAGCTCCGGCAACACAGGGTCGGGGTCCTTCGCGTCCCGCCAGTAGGAGAGCATCCAGCCCAGGTCGAAAAAGGGGTCCCCGAGTGTCGACATCTCCCAGTCCAGGACGGCGGTGAGCCGGGCTGGGGTGTCCGGCCCGAGGATGACGTTGTCGTGTTTGTAGTCGCCGTGGACCAGTGTGTGTGGGTACTCCTCGGGGGTGTTCTCGCTCAGCCACCCGCTGACGCGGTCGAGTGCCGGCACCTCCCGTTCCTCGCTGGTGACCTCGAAGGCCCACTCGAGTTGCTCGTGCCAGCGGTCGACCTGTCGCTCTGTGTAGCCCTCGGGGTAACCAA
>CAZQZE010000339.1:0-2091 GCA_964597715.1 uncultured Halobacteriales archaeon | reverse complement strand
TGCCGTGGACGTTGTCGAACAGCCGCTTGGTTGGCGTGTCGTTGACCGCGAACATCGGGTACTCGAGGGCGTCGTCGGCGTCCATCGCGCGCAGCCGGTGGACACCGGTCGTCGTCTCCTCGCAGCCCCCGATGACCGTCCCGAGGAGGTCGGGGTAGTCCTCGTGGATGGCAAAGACCATGTCACCGCCGTCGTCGACGGTGACGGTTGGTTCGTGGCCGATGACGGCCTCGATGGCCGCGTAGTAGGCCTCGTCGTCGACGCCACGCTCGGCGTAGGAGGTGACACCGTCGACGGCGTTCAGTGCCGCGCTCACGTCGTCGTGTGTCGAGAGCGGGTTGCAGCCGGCGATAGCCACCTCGGCGCCGCCGGCCGCGAGCACCTCGACGAGCGCGGCCGTCTTTGCCTCGACGTGCATCGCCATCCCGAGCCGCTCGCCGGCGAGCGGTTGCTCGGCCTCGAAGCGCTCGCGGACCGCCGAGAGGATGGGCATATGTTGGTGGACCCACTCGATCTTCCGGCGCCCCTCCGCCCGGGCGGCGTCGGGGTCGTCCAGTCGCTCACTGATGGGAACAGCCATACTATATTGTAGGGCGGGCCCGGCAAAACCCTACCGAAGCCGTCACCGCAACCGGCGGCGTGAACGGCGGTGTGTTCGGGTTAGCTGTCCGCACGGTCCGGCGGACCGGCACCGTCCGGCGGGCCGCCCTCGGCGTCCTCACTGTCCTCCTCCGTGTCCGCCTCCTCGGTGTCCGTCTCGCTGTCGTCGCTCTCGTCGTCCTCGTGGTCCTCGTCGGCGTCGTCACCGCGGTCCTCGGGCGGGCCGGCGTGGTCCGGCGGGCCGCGGTCGTCGGCCTCCTCGTCCCCGGTCTCGTTGGTGTCCGCACCGTTACCACGGTCCTCGGGCGGGCCGGCGCGGTCCGGCGGGCCACGGTCCTCGGTCTCGTTGTCCTCGGTCTCGTTGTCGTCGTCACCGAGGACGAAGGCCGGCGGGCCGGCGTGGTCCGGCGCGTTACCGGGGTTTTCTGCGGTCACGAACGCCGCGATGTGGGGGCCGATCCGCGTCACGTTCTGGTCGTTGTGCAGCGCGAGGACGTACGCCGAGACGCGCTTGCCGAAGCTGTCAGTCCCGTTGTCACCTGTCTCGTTTTCCTCGACTGCGACCAGCTCGGCGGTGGTGGTCGCCGTCTCGTTGTCGGCCTCGGCGGTCACGTCGACACTGACGTTCTCGGCGGGGGCCGGCAACTCGGCCTCCCCCTCGTCGTCGGTGGCGTACTCCCCCGTTCCGGTGTAGGTGTCGTTGTCGACGGGTTCGACGAGCACCGAGGCGTTGGCCACGCCGGTGTCGTTCCGTGTCACCGACACCTCCGCCTCGTCGTCGTCCTGTGTCACGCCGACCGAGAGGGTCGTGCCGTTCCCGGCCGAGTCGGCTGCCGCCACGGCCCCGGTCAGGGGTGCCCCGACCATCGCCAGAACCATTCCAACCGCGAACAGTGCCTGTCGTGTCATACCTGTGGCTGTGCCGAGCGTCCGGATAAACCCGTACTGTGGTTCAGGCCGTTCAGCCGTAGCGTCGGCCGGGCTGAGACTCACTCGAATATCGTTACACGGTTTACAACGCTTGCTGATGGTTTAATTACCAGTTGTGTTCCGGTGAGTATACTGCCGGCTGTAACGTCGTGGCCTGACCGGCTCCGGCGGCCCGAGCGACGCTCAGTCGGCTGCCCGCTCGAACAGCGCTCGTGCCTGCTGTTCGGCCGCCTGGCGCGCGGCGTCCAGGTCGATGGTGGTGAGCTCGCGGTCCCGCATCAGTACCTGCCCGTCACAGACCGTGTGGCGGACGTCACCGCCGCTGGCGGCGTAGGCCAGGTGACTCACGAGGTCGTGTTGGGGGGTCAGATGCGGGGCGTCGAGCCCCAGCACCGCCAGGTCGGCGTTCGCGCCGGCTTCGACCCGCCCGCTGTCGAAGCCGAGCGCAGCCGCGCTGCCCTCGGTAGCCAGCCGGACTGCCGTGTGTGCCTCGACCGCGCTGGCGTCGTCGGCGGCCAGTTTCCCGAGCATCGCCGCATCGCGCACCTCGTCGAACATGTC
>CAZQZE010000338.1:0-2104 GCA_964597715.1 uncultured Halobacteriales archaeon | reverse complement strand
CCGGCTTCACCGCCGCCCTCCTCGGCGGCGGCAGCCGGGGTACCCGCGGCGCCGGCGGCCACAGCGCCGCCGGCGGCTCCGGCAGTCGTCCGGAGAAAGTCCCGTCTATGCATGTATCTCGGAGGTCGGAACCGTGCTTGTATAAACCCACCGAATACGCCTCCGGGTGGCGTTTTCCTCGCCGCGAGCGGCGGCCGGACCGGGCCGGTGAACCGCCACCACTCCGGCGCCCCTTGCCGACGCGTGCCGCCCGCTTCAGCCCGTCGGTTGGTCGTCCGACGGTCCGCCGGCCGCCGCCTCGCTCGCTGTCTGCCCGTCGGCGGGGTCGGACCCGTCGCCCGTCCCCTCCCCTGTGTCCTCGTCCCGGAGTAACTCCTCGGGCAACTCCCCCTCGACGCCGGAGAGTTCGTCGAGAAACCCGGGTCGTTCGCCGTCCTCCAGCCCGACCGCGCGCAACCGGTTACGGAACTCCTCGGCCCGGTACTTGTCGGAGAGACGGGCGTTGGCGACGACGGCAAACAGCGTGAGACCGATCACCAGAAACCCCAGCGCGGCGACAAACAGGAGGGCCGGGTTGCTGAACTGTGCGGTCGTCCCCGGCTGTGAGACGAGACCAAACCCGTAGACAAGCGAGGCGGCAAACAGCACCACCCCGGCGAGCACCTGTGCGCCCGCGACGACCTGAAGCACGGTGTTCCCGAGAGCGTCGCTCGACTCGGGAACCTCCTGGGGCGCCGGCAGCACGCCCTCCTCGGGGGCGTCGGGAACCTCGTAGGACTCCATCGAGCACAGCGCCACGACCGGCTTCACGTCCCGGAGGACGGTCCCCCGACCCTCCACACTCCCGTCCGGATAGACCGCCGCGTAGCCGTTGTCGGAGTAGGCAGTCAGCAGGTCGTCGAACCGCTCGACCCGGGCGAAGATGTCACGGCTCGCCACCCGGTTTTTGACGTCGTCCTCGACCCGGTCGAGCAACGCCTCGCCGGTAATCCAGGTCCCGGGGTCGAAGGCCGCCTCCCACTCCTCCTGGTTCATCTCGGCCATATCCCGGGGGCCGAAGTTCTCGAAGTCGTACTTCTCCTCGACCTCCTGGCGGAGCGCGTCGAGTTCGGCGTCCTCCTGCTTGCCCTCGCCGTCGCCGCTGGCTTCGGCCTCGGAGGAATCGCTCATTACCGACCCTTGGAGCGGGGGTGTCCTTAGCGTGACGGTCGCTGGCGCGGCCGAACAGGCTTTTGCCCCTGTCGCCCCCACCCCTGCTATGGCCGATGTCACGCTCAGCTTCGCCGACGGCACGGTCCGGGTCGACGGCCCTGAAGAGGTCCTCTCGGACCTGCCGGGCGTGGACCTCGACCCCCGTTCGGAGTCCGGCCGCGCGCCCGCCTACCGGTACGCGACGCTCCGGGCCGCCCTCACAGCCCGTGGGGTGACTGTCGACGACGGCGTGCTCGACCTCCCTCCCCTCGACCTCACGTCGGCCTACGAACTCCGGCCCTACCAGCAGGCGGCGCTTGCGGCGTGGACCGACGCCGACCGCCGCGGGGTGGTCGAACTCCCGACCGGCAGCGGGAAGACCGTCATCGGCCTCGCGGCGGTCGCGGCTGTCGGCAAACCGGCGCTGGTGGTCGTCCCCACGGTCGACCTGCTGGAGCAGTGGCGTGCGGAGCTCCGCCGGGAGTTCGACGCCGAGGTCGGTCAGTTGGGTGGCGGAACCCAGCGGGTCGGCGACCTGACTGTGAGCACCTACGACTCCGCGTACCTCCGTGCGGACGAGCTGGGTGACCGGTTCGGGCTCGTCGTCTTCGACGAGGTCCACCACCTCGGGGGCGAGGGGTACCGCGATATCGGTCGCCTGCTGGCCGCGCCCGCCCGGTTAGGGCTCACGGCCACCTTCGAGCGCCCCGACGGCGCCCACGAGGCCGTTGTGACCCTCCTGGGCCCGGTTGTCTACCGGCTATCCCCCGATGACCTGGCCGGCGAACATCTCGCCCCCTACGATATCAAGCGTCTGACGGTCGAGCTCACGCCGGAGGAGCGCGAGCGCTACGAGCAGTACCAGGGGACGTTCACCGACTACCTCGCCGAGTCGACCATCCAGCTCCGGAGC
>CAZQZE010000337.1:0-2107 GCA_964597715.1 uncultured Halobacteriales archaeon | reverse complement strand
CGTGGCGGTCGTAGTACTGGAAGTGGTAGTAGTACCCGCCAGCGTACGAGCTGTCCTCGACGGCGAAGAGGTCCACGCGCGTTCCAGCAGCCGGGTCAACGGCGAACTCCTGGTCGATTGCGATATCACCATCAGCCATCGGCCCCTTCATATAGGATACCACCCTATAGATTTAAGTCCACCGCTGCGCCAGTGGCCTCCGAGCACGGGCTATCCGTATCCCGGCCGAATCCTTATTTGCCAGCCAGAGATATCCGCACGCATGAGTACGGACCGCGAGATCCGGCTGGTCGAGGAAGGCGACGGCGGCTGGTCCGCGGTCGACGTGGACCAGGGGGTCGCGAGCCAGGGGGTGACGCGACAGGAAGCCCTCGAAAGTCTGGACGAGGCGGTCAGCCTGACCAGAGAAGCCCGTGCCGAAGCGGACGAGGCCCCGGAGCCGGATGCGCCCTGGTTCGACCCCTAAGTTCTCTCTCGAGGTCTCTCACTGACAGCAGAAGTGGTCTTGCCAGTATCCCCAGCTGGGTCTGACCGAGCTGCAGGCGGTCCTTCATCGTGTCGACTGCACTGCCCGTTTTCTCGGTAGTCAACGTTTATTCGCCCTGCGAGCGAACCCGTCAGGAATGACGTCACAGACCGACGGCCTCCGCTACGAGACCGACGGGGCCACCGCCTACCTCACCTTCGACCGCCCGGCGAAGCACAACTCCCTGACCCCCGAGATGATGCAGGCAGGGGCGCGTGCCATCCACGACGCGGACGCGGACGAGGATGTCCGGGCGATTGTCGTCACCGGCGCCGGCGACGAGGCCTTCTGTACGGGGGCGGACCTGGAGGAGACGATCCCGGAGACCACCGGCCCCGAGCCCGATATCGGACCCGGCGAGGACGACCTGTTCCTGCGCCACGACCTCGTCCGCACACCGATAATCGCCGCGGTCAACGGGCTCTGTGTCGCCGGCGGGATGGAGTTCCTCCAGGCGACGGACATCCGGGTCGCCGCCGAGGGCGCCCGCTTCGGGCTACAGGAACCCCGCTGGGGTCTCGCGCCGGTCGCCGGCTCGCACGTCCGGCTCCCGCGGCAGGTCCCCTACTGTCGGGCCATGGAGTTTCTCCTGACCGGCGACCTGTTCCCGGCCACACACGCCCTCGAGGCGGGACTTATCAACGACGTCGTGCCCGACGGGGAGACCCTGGAGCGTGCGACGGCGGTCGCCGGGAGTATCGCCGAGAACAGCCCCGAGGCCGTCGGGCGGATAAAGGAGACCGTCCACCGCTGTGCCGGCCGCCGACCCGGCGACGCGTTCCGGCTGGAGACACGGCTCGGCGAGGAGACGTTTGCCTCCGCGGACGCCGAGGAGGGGGTGCAGGCGTTCACCGAGGGCCGCGAGCCGTCGTTCCGGCGGTGAGTGTGGGTCCACAGCGGACCCCCGGTCGGGGTGCGGTGCAACCGTCGCCGGCGAGGGGGGCAACCGGCACATCCGAACTCCGGTGTCGGCGCCCCACCTCCGGGGGGTCTGTTCGAGGCTGGGCGGTTCAAGCCCCGCCCGGCACTCCCGGGTCGCCCGGCTCGCAGCCGGCAGGTCAAACCCGCGCCGGGTCAAGCCGCGGCGCGACGCCGTCGAAGTCGTCGTCGAAGGAGAGTATCCGGTCGAGGTCGTGACGACGGCGGAGCGCGACCGTCGTCGCGTCGGTGGAGCTGAGCTCCTGGTCGCCGTACTGCTCGAAGATATCGACAGTGTCCGCGAAGACTGCCGACGAGACGCGGAGCACCTCGTAGACCTGCGGGTACGAGCCCACGCCGCGAAGTCGCGCTCCCAGGGACCCCGCTGCCTCCGCACCGGCCCGTGTGAGTGCCAGGGTCACCGCCTCGTCGTAGATGTATCGGTGATGTAGGGGGCGCCGAACTCCCCGTCATAGACTACCTCTAAGGCCTCGCCGGCCGCGTCGTGTCTGGTGGCGTCGGTGTCGTGGTCCGCGTACAGGACGCCGGTGTCGACGAGCACCGTCATCCGTAGAGGATGTCGTCGATGTCCTCCTCGTCAGTGTGGGTTCCGGAGCTGGTCCGGCCACGACGCATCGCCTCCTTCTCCTCGTCGGAAAGTGG
>CAZQZE010000336.1:0-2159 GCA_964597715.1 uncultured Halobacteriales archaeon | reverse complement strand
GAGGACTACTGGGTCGACCGTGTGATGGACCACGTCGACGCGGGTGACATCGAGATTATGCGCAACACCGAGTTGCTCGAGATCCACGGCAGCCAGGCGGAGGGTATCGACTCCGTCACCCTCGCGGAGAACGAAACCGGCCACCCGAAGGACAACCTCGACGACCCCGAAACCGACACCTTCGAGTTCGACGTCGGCGCGGTCTTCTACGCTATCGGCCACACCCCGAACACCGACTATCTCGAGGGGACGGGCGTCGAGATGGACGAGGCGGGGTATCTCAAGACCCGCGGCGGCGAGGGCGGGGGACAGACGAAAACCGACGTCGAGGGGGTCTTTGGCGCCGGCGACGTCGTCGACCACCACTACCAGCAGGCGGTCACCGCCGGCGGCATGGGCTCGAAGGCCGCAATCGACGCCGACGACTACCTCGAGGACCGTGCCGCGGCCGACGCCGCGACCGGCCAGGTAACCGCCGAGGGCGACGACTGATACTGCTGGCTGTACGTACGTGGAGATACTCGATACCCCGGGGTGTCGACTTCTCCTCTGATGGGACAGCCGACAGCACGAGACTCCGGGGTGTTACTCCGGCGCGGGCGTCCGCCTCAACAGTTCCCGCTCTAGTTCGAGGCCCGGGAGCGCCCCCTCGAAGACCCTGACCGGTTCGCCGTCCGCCACGAGAACAGTCGTCGGGACGGTGTCGGTGCCGAACTCCGCCAGCAGGTCGCTGTTGTTGTCGGCGTCCACGCGGGCGACGAACAGTTCCGGGTGTTCCGCGGCGACGTCAGCCAGCGCCGGTTCCATGGCCTTGCAGGGCGTGCTCCACTCCGCCCAGAACCACAGCAGGGTGAGGCCGTCACCGGCCACCTCCCGGTACGTCTCGGCGTCCACGTCGTGGATGTCGGTGCTCATCGACCATAGCGTGGACGCCGGGACTTTTATTCGTTGGCCCCGGGCCGGCGACACGCCAGACCACCAAGATGGTTTACCTGCGGCCCTCAAAGAGAGGCTATGGTAGAGACAACGACAGTCCAGTTGGATGCAAACGGCGAGAGTGACGAACTGACTGTCCCGACGACGCTGGTCGAGATGCTCAGCGAGGACGGCGAGGGCCTGACCGACGTCGTCGGCGACATGGCGATGCTCGCGCTGGCACAGCAGGCCCACGGTATCGTCCACCACAGCCAGGGGGAGGTCGACGAGCAACTGGCTGCGGCCGAGGAGGCGACGATGGACCGCTTCGAGGAGCGTTTTGGCCAGTCATACGCCGAGATGACCGGTCACGACCACTGAGAGGGACCCGCCCCGTCAGAGTGCCCTGCGCACGTCATACGAGAGGACAACCCCGTCGTCGACGCGCTCGACCGACTGTAGGTCGAGGTCCGGAAACTCCCCGACGAACCCTTCGCCGTCGGCGAGCGTCGGTGCCTCGCGACCCCCGATGACGGTCGCGCCGACGAAGACCGAGAGCTCGTCGACCAACCCTTCCTCGAACAGTGAGAAGATGAGTTCCCCCCCGCCTTCGACCATGAGCTGGTCGAACCGCTCGGCGGCCAGCCGCGCAAAGGCTACCGACAGGTCGACCCGGTCCTGGCCGGCGACGAGCACGGTCGCCCCGGCACTCTCCATCGTGTCGATAAAGTCGGCCGGGGCGGCCTCGCTGACCAGCAGGTAGGTCTCGGCGTCGTCGTCAAGTACCGCGGCGTCCATGGGTGTCCGGACCTGCGAGTCCGCGATGACGCGGGCAGGGTTGGGCGGGTCACCCCGGTCGCGGCGCTCCTCCCGGAGCCGTTTCTTCTTGACCGTCAGCGAGGGGTCGTCGGCGACAACCGTCCCGACCCCGACCATGACCGCGTCGCTGTCGGCCCGTAATCGGTCCACCCGGTCGAAGTCCTCGGAACCGCTGATCTCGATCTGCTCGCGCTCACGGGTGGAGAGCTTTCCGTCGACGCTGGTGGCCGCGTTGACGACGACACGCATACTACCGCTACGCGGGTCGGACTAAACACTGTTGTGTCCTGGACCGGTGGTGCTCCGGGCTGGCGGGTCGTCCGCGGGCGAAGTTTGCACAGCCCGATAAAAACGATTTTATGACAGGTAGGGTATATTCCGAGCGAGCATGGTGGTCGAAATCGTCGCCGGCTTCGTGGCGCTCG
>CAZQZE010000335.1:0-2166 GCA_964597715.1 uncultured Halobacteriales archaeon | reverse complement strand
ACATCGACATCGACCCCGCCGAGATCAGCAAGAACGTCGAGGCCGACTACCCGCTGCTCGGCGACGCGGCGGCGGTGCTCGACCAGCTCGCCGGGGCGATGCCCGCCTCCCCCGACACCGGCGAGTGGCTCGACCAGTGTGAGACCTGGAAACGGGAGTATCCGATGGACTACGAGACGCCGGAGGACGACCCCCTCAAGCCACAGTACGTCGTCGAGACGTACGACGACCTGACGCCCGAGGACACGGTCGTCGCGGCCGGCGTCGGCCAGCACCAGATGTGGGCCTGGCAGTACTGGACCTGGACCGAGCCCCGGACGTGGGTCACCTCACACGGGCTGGGAACGATGGGCTACGCGGTGCCGGCGGCCATCGGCGCGAAACTGGCCGCCCCCGACCGTGAGGTGGTGGCCTTCGACGGCGACGGCTCGTTCCTGATGACGAGTCAGGAGCTGACGGTCGCGGTGCGGGAGAACCTGAACATCACGGTCGTCGTGCTGAACAACGAGGCGGTGGGGATGGTCCGGCAGTGGCAGGACGGCTTCTACGAGGGCCGGCGGATGGCCTCCGAGTACCCGTGGGTCCCGCAGTTCGACAAGCTCGCGGAGGCCTACGGCGCCCAGGGCCTGCGGATCGAATCCCACGACGAGGTCGAGGAGACCATCCAGGCGGCCCGCGAGTACGACGGCCCCTCGGTGGTCGACGCGGTCATCGACCCGGCCGAGAACGTCTACCCCATGGTTCCGAGTGGGGGCAACAACGCGCGGTTTGCGCTGAACGAGGACCACCTGGACCAACTATGACACAAGGCGAACTCCCCGGCCCAGGGCCGGACGACCGCCGGCTGCCCGACGGCCGGCGCAACAACAACGGCATTCGTATCGACCCCGAGGCCGAGGCCGAGCACCCCTCCGAACGGACGGTGCTCTCGGCGCTCGTGAAACACGAACCCGGCGTGCTCGCCGAGATATCGGGGCTGTTCAGCCGCCGACAGTTCAACATCGAGTCGCTGACTGTCGGCGGGACTATCGACGACGACCTCGCGCGGATGACGATCGTCATCGAGGAGCCCCAGCCGGGGGTCGACCAGGCCAAAAGACAACTCGAAAAGCGCATTCCGGTCGTCTCGGTCCGCGAGTTGGACAACGAGGCCGTCCAGCGCGAGCTCGTCATCCTGAAGATCAACGGCGACCGACCGGACGAGGTCAACGCCATCACCGACATGTACAACGGGACGACGCTGGACGCGGGGCCGCGGACGGTCACGGTCCAGATCACCGGTGACGAACAGAAGATAGACGACGCGGTCGACGCCTACGAACAGTTCGGCATCCGGGAGATAGTGCGGACGGGGTACGCAGCCCTCGCCCGCGGGGAGGCCCCCACCGCCCAGGTCAAACAGCCGAACAAGGCGCCAACGGAGTCGCAGGTGGCAACAACGGAGGCAGACGATGACTGAAACCGAGTTCGACGCGAGTGTCTACTACGACGACGACGCGGACGTATCGACAGTGCAGGCGGAGACGGTCGCGGTCCTGGGGTACGGTAGCCAGGGTCACGCCCACGCACAGAACCTCGACGACTCCGGCGTAGACGTCGTCGTCGGGCTCCGGGAGTCCTCGGCCTCCCGCCGGGAAGCGGAGGCCGACGGGCTGGAGGTGACCACCCCAGCCGACGCCGCGGCCGCCGCCGACCGTGTGGTGATGCTGGTTCCCGATACCGTGCAGCCGGCGGTCTACGAGGACATCAGGGAGGGGATAGACGCCGGCGATACCCTCCAGTTCGCCCACGGGTTCAACATCCACTACGGCCAGGTCGAGCCGCCCGAGGACGTCGACGTGACGATGGTCGCGCCGAAGTCACCGGGCCACCTGGTCCGGCGGACGTACAAGCGCGACGAGGGTGTCCCCGGGCTGCTCGCAGTCTACCAGGACGCCACCGGCGAGGCCCACACCGAGGGGCTGGCTTACGCGAAGGCCATCGGTTGCACCCGGGCAGGTGTCATCGAAACCACATTCAGGGAGGAGACCGAGACCGACCTGTTCGGCGAGCAGGCGGTGCTCTGTGGCGGTGTGACCGAGATGGTCAAGGCCGGCTTCGAGACGCTGGTCGAGGCGGGCTACGCCCCGGAGATGGCCTACTTCGAGTGTCTGAACGAACTCAAGC
>CAZQZE010000334.1:0-2220 GCA_964597715.1 uncultured Halobacteriales archaeon | reverse complement strand
GGACCCGGACCGACCTGCATCCGCGGCGGACGACACGGCACAGGCCGACGGGACCGGGGACGAGGACACGTCGGGTATCGAGAACCCGAGCCCGGAGGACGTCCCGGAGGCCCCCGGCGGGACACGCCCGAGCGACGCGCCGGCCCCCGAGGAAGCGGACCCGGTGGGAGGGGTCGGCGGGGAGACACCTGTTGGCGCCGGTGCCGGGGCCGCTACCGGTGCCGGCGGCGGCGGCGACCCCGGGGGTATGCTGGGTGGGGGTGAGGGCGGTGCGCCCGACGACGAGGAGATGCCGCTCACGGCACACATCGAGGAGATGGTTCGCCGGCTGGCGGTCGTCGTCGTGGTGATGGCGCTTGTCAGCGCCGTCATCTTCCCCTTCGCCGACCGGCTGATCAACTTCCTGTGGTACTCGTTTCTCCCGGGGTCGGTCGAGGCCTGCCAACCGGTCGCGGCCGCGGCGGCAAACGGGACAAACGCGACGGTCAACGCGACCGGCACCTTCGCGACCGCGCCGGACTGGACCGCCCTCCAGGCCACCCTCCCCAACGGGACGAGCCTCCGTGGGATCGTGCCACACCCGTCGCTGCTGAACCGCACCTACCCCAACGGGACCGTCATCCAGGCGACCTTCCCCAACGGGACGGTCCGGAACGCGACCCTGGTCGCCAACGCCACCGGTCCCGGGGCGACCGGCGGTGCCTGCCCCCGGATCTACCAGCCGCTCGCGCTCGTGCTCGCGCGGCTGAAGATGGCCTCGCTGGCCGGGTTCGTCATCGGCCTGCCCGTGTTCGTCTACCAGACCTACCTGTTCATGCGCCCGGGGCTGTTCCCAAACGAGCGCCGGTACTACCTCTCCTCGGTGCCGACCAGCCTCGTGCTGGCGGCGGTCGGACTCGGCTTTGCGTACTTCCTGGTCCTCCCGGTGATCTTCACCTACTTCCTCGGCTACTCTCAGCCGGTCGCCAACATCGCCTTCGGGCTCGCGGAGACCTTCGACCTGATCATCCTGATGCTGGGGATGTTCGCGCTCATCTTCCAGATACCGCTGTTCGTGATGCTCGCCATCTTCCTGGGTGTGACCAGCCGCCGGTGGCTCGAGAGCCGCCGGCTGTACTTCTGGGCTGCCTTTGCCGGGATCGCCTTCATCTTCAGCCCCGACCCGACGGGGATGGCCCCCTTTATTGTCGCGCTGACGATGATCCTCCTGTTCGAGGGGACGCTGTTGCTGCTGCGGTGGACCGGGCGGTGAAGCCGTCCGCCGACACGCCGGGGACAAAGTAGATAGCCACCGCGGTTCATGAGGCGACGTGAGCGAAACCACAGTCGTCGCCGTCCGGCACGGCGAGACGGAGTGGAACCGGACGAGCCGGATGCAGGGGTGGGCACACGTCTCCCTGAACGAGCGGGGTCGCGGCCAGGCCCGACGGGTCGGCACGCACCTCGCCGCCGAGTACGACTTCGACCGGGTCGTCGCCTCGGACATCCGGCGGGTCAGGGAGACGACGGCCCACATCCGTGACGCCGGCGTCACGCCCGAGCCGACCTTCGACGCCGGCTGGCGCGAGCGCGGACTGGGCCGCTACCAGGGGTTCACCCGCGAGGACCTGTTCGACCGTCATCCCGAGTTCGACTACGACAACGGCGCGCTCTCGCTGGAGGCCCGGCCGGAGGGCGGGGAGAGCATCGTCGACCTGCGCGGGCGGGTGCTCGACGCCTTCGGCCGGCTCTGTGTCGAGGCCGCCGGCGAGACCGTGCTCGTGGTGACCCACGGCGGCCCGGTCCAGATGGTCTACAGCGCCGTCACCGGGACGGACCTGCTGGCGAGCAAGACCCGCTCGCTTTCCAACTGCGGCGTTACAGAGTTCCGTGGCCCGACGCCCGCGGAGATGCGCGTCGCCCGGGACAACGAGGTCGCCACGGAGTAGCGGGCCGCCGGCGCTGCCGACACTCAGTCCGTCGGGTACTCGGCGTCGAGCGGGTCTGTGCCCCCCGCCGTGGCTGGCTCCTCGGTCTCGGGGCTGACACTGCCGGTCCGGTACCCCTCTAGGTCGAGGGTGACGTGTTCGAACCCCAGGTCGGCGAAGTGCTCGCGGACGGTGCGGGCGAACTCGGGGGTCAGGGCCGCAGGGAGTTCGTCCTGTCCCACCTCGATGCGCGCGAGGCCGTCGTGGTCGCGCACGCGGAACTGGTCGAACCCCCACTCCCGGAGCAGCCGCT
>CAZQZE010000333.1:0-2236 GCA_964597715.1 uncultured Halobacteriales archaeon | reverse complement strand
GGTTCCTGTGACAGCCACGGCTCTCTCGCGACCCAACTCACACTGCCGAAACGTCGTGAGGATACTCGCCGTCCCGAGATGGCGAGATTCGTCACAGACGTACAGCCGGCAGTATCAATCCCGACGAGCGCTTGACGGCCGCGCGGGTGCGGGCGGCGCTGGCCGAGCGCGAGGCGGCTATCGGGCGGAGCCTCCGCAAGATGTCGCCGGGCGTTTCGCTGGTTCGCCAGGGGTTCGAGGGGACGCCGACGGCTGCGAGCGCGAACGGGACTGTCGTCCACCTCCAGAGGAGCGGTGAGCCTGCCCCTGCGGTGGCGCCGGCGGATTCCGTGTTCGTGCTCTCGGACCGCCGCGAGCTCACCGACGGAGAGCAGGCAGTCTTGAAGCACACCGCCAAACAGCGGGTCAGCCTCGGGCCACACCCGCTACACGCCGACCACGCGAGGGTGCTGGCGCACACCTGGGTGGATACCGACGGCTTCGACGCGATGCGTTACTGAAGATCGAACCGGTCGAAATACGCCTGGACGTACTTGTGGAGGCCCTCACGGGGTTCTCGGAGGACCTGATACTCGCTGTGCTGGGCGTCGAGTTCGATCGACTGGCCGGCGGGGTCGGGGACGACGCGGTAGACGACCGGGACGGTATGACGGCTCTCGACACCCGTGACCGACGTCTCCGCCCAGAGGTGTTCGCTCACGCCCAGTCGCTCGTCGACGCGCACATCGAGGCCAAGTTCCTCGCGGGCGACCCGCACGGGGGCGTCCTCGAGCCGTTCACCCTTGTAGAGACGGCTGCCCGGCCAGAACAACCGGCCCTTCGCGGGTTTGTTCCTGCGGCGGGCAAGCACCACGCCACCGTCGTAGGCGACGACGAGGTCGACACACACCTGTGGGGTGTGCCGGAGGCAGGTGGCAAAGTCCGACTCGGGGATGTGCGCATCCTGGACGTCCATACGACAGCCTGTCGGAGGGGCACTATGAAGCCGGCGTTCGGTGTTCCGGAAGGCTTAGGTTTCAGCCACGACTATCTCGGTGTGCCGTCACGGGCCGGTGGGGTAGCTTGGTATCCTTCGGCCTTCGGGTGGCCGTAACCGCGATTCGAATTCGCGCCGGCCCATTCTCACCCCACTTCGCAACCGCGAGCGCAGCGAGGAGTCTATACTGGGTGTGTAAATCACGCCGCGCGAGTTCGAGCCGGCGAGACGGGCGAGGTCAGCTACCCACGCGTGAGCGGGTAGAGACCCAACGTGACTTCCTCCCCGCCCTGAGGGGCGAGGATTCCTCCGTGGGCAATCCAACCGGACTGGTTACCCCGGCTGTGAACGTGCGGGTTTGCTGAGACTGGTTTGGTCGAGCGACCACGAGTGTTCCCCAAAATCGGCAGGTGCCCACTCGTGGTCGTTCCACTCCCAGTACGTCCCGTTACCGGGTGCGTCCCTGTCGCGTTTAGCAGACAGGGCAGCGGGCCGAGCCACCGCCCCAATCTCGGACTGCAATACATCCACGCCCCTGCAACGTCGCTATGTGCGTCTAATTCACACTCGTGACAGCGGAATGCGTCGGAACCACGATGAACGTTCTCGGAACCACACTCGGGACACTCGCTACTTGACCCTGCGTCACTCACTTGCTCGACGGTGATTCCGACACCTCCAAGCGTGAGTGCAAGACGGTCAGTGAGTTGTCCGTAATCCGTCGTTGTTCCCGGCTACGCCGGCCGTTCTCCGGACCAGGGGCGAACCGGGTCTGCACTCCGCACACACCGCCCACGATTGTCGCTTCGGCTTTCTCACCCCGCGTCGACCGGGACTGTCGCGTTGATACGTCCCTCGGGCCCGTTAGGACAGATGCGGAGCGTGGAAACACCACGACGGGGACTGTCCGACCTATCACTTGCCGTATGAATGGGGCGGTGCCTGTGCCGTTCTACGAGTAGCGCCAGCGAATCGGAAACTGGCCTCGGGCTGTGGTAGCCCGAACTCACCAGAACTTGAGATTGTTCTTCACGGACTCGCGTTTGAGTTCCTGGATGTGCTCGGTCAGCGGGATGTCCTTCGGGCAGACCTCGGTACAGGAGAACTGGGTCTGACACCGCCAGACGCCGTGTTCCTGTTCGATGATCCGTAGGCGTTCCTGCTTGCGGTCCTCACCCTCCCGTTCGTCCATCGCAAAGCGGTAGGCCTTGTTGATCGCGGCAGGCCCGAGATACTCGTTGTTTCCGGCGGCGACGTTAC
>CAZQZE010000332.1:0-2265 GCA_964597715.1 uncultured Halobacteriales archaeon | reverse complement strand
CGACGTGACTCATGCCGGCCTTGTAGCCGGCAAACCCCTGCAGTCCCGGCCCGCCGTCGTCGTCGGGCCAACTGTTGAACCGCGGGGTCTCGCTGGCCGCGCGTGTGCGCGGACCAAAGCCCAGTGAGCCTTTCCGTGGTCGATTTGATTGTGGCATGCTTATCTCTTGAGGGTCAGCGTCGCGAGCGTGGCCCACACGGCTTCCTCCGTGCGGACCACCTCGCTTCCCTGGTTTGGAACCGTATTCAGCCAGAGGCCGAACCCGTGTTCGTCGCGTGTGGTCGCTTCGCCCCCGGCGCCGACCGACTCCGGGTCGACACCGAGGATGGCCGGCAACCCGCGCTTGGGGGCGCCAAAGGCGACCGTCAGTGCTAGGTCACCCTCCTCACGGACCCCCTCGACGAGTTCGTCGAGACTGGAGACCCGGAGGTGCTCGCCGTGTCGCGACGCGGCGACAGCGAGTCCGGCGTCCTCGTGTGCGAGTGCCGACGCACGGTCCGAGCGACACACCTCGAAGCCCGGTGTTGGGGCCTCGACGAGTTTCGCACGGACCGGTTCTCGCGAAGAGACCCTGACGGTGACGCGCTCCCCCTGCCCGGCCGCCACTCCGGCGGGAACAGGCAGGGAGATGGGGTGTTGCAGTCCGCAATTGACCCGCACGCGCCCGTCAGGACCGACCTCGGTCACGATTCCCTGTCTTAACGACCCCGAACCCTCGGATCCGGAGCCGGTCCGTGTCGGGAGACGGAGCGGCGGCAGGACGCCCGCGTACGCTAACTCGTCCCGCGTACCCCACACCTCTTTTCGGAGGTGTGGCGGCGTCGCGGCGTACCGCAGCACGGTTTCGACGAATCCGCCGCCCAGGCTCCGTTCCCCGTCCGGGTCCGGAAAGACCGTCAACCGGTCGACACGAAAGACCGCGGCCGCACGGGCCACGTAACCGAGTTTGCGAGTTGCCTCGCGTTTGTCCTCGGCTTCCCGCGTCAGAGACGACGGCACGAGTACGCTGACAGTCATGCCGTGACGCTTCCACGTCCCGCCACTAGACTGTGCCGATTACTCCCCTGCCCGGACGTAAAAAGGACCCGCTTTTGCCGCTGCCGCGTGACCGTTTCACACAGACACACCACGTTCACAGGCACACTGGCCCCCGTCAGTGGGCCGACTCACCCGCCCTCGGGTTCGCCTCCCGCGTGCGGGCCGGTGCCTGCGTGAGACATATCCACGACGCGACAGTAGGCTACCCTATGCCCAGTGCGACCGCCACAGTCGACGTCGACGCACCGCCCGAGGCGTGTTTCGAGTATCTGCGTGACCCCGACAATCACGTCGGCGTCGTTCCGGGACTCCGGGCGATCGACGCCGAACCGCTGGACGGCGGCGGCCACGAGGGGACCTTCACCTACACTGTCGCGGGCGTCGAACTCGACCTGGAGTTCCGAGACGTGGAACTGGACCCACCCCACAGGCGAGCCTTCGAGGTCAGCGGCCCGATGGAGGGAACCGCGACCTACGAGTTCGAGGCCGACGACGGGGGGACCCGCTTCACCCTGACCAACAGCTACGACCTCCCCGGCCCGGACGTCCTGGGGTCGCTCGCCGACCCACTGGTGAGGCGGTACCTCCAGAGCGACGTCGACTCGTGGGTCGAGAACGCGAAGGTCGCAGTCGAGAGTCAGTAGCCGGCGGTGCGGTAGCAGAGCATCCGCGGCGCTTCGCGCCGCGGTTCACCGCGAGCGCTCAACCGAGCGCGAGCGGCCTTTTTCCCCATGTTTTTGCAAGGAGCGGTCCGCCTCGCGCCGCCAGGCGCGAGTGCGAGACCCGACGCAGCAAAAAGTGGTTACATGTACCCCAGGTCACGCAGCCGTTCCATCAGGTCCTCCTTGTCCTGGGCGCGGCCGGCGCGCTCTGTGGTGTTCGCCATGTCCTGGAGCCAGGCGGGTTCCTCCGCGGATTTGTCCGTCGAGACCTCACTTCCCAGCGACCGGAATCCGGCGAAGTACTTCGGGCTCACGGGCAGGTCCTCCTTCGTGAGGTCGCCCGGAATATCGTCGGTCCCGGTCGGAACGTAGCCCTCGTCGGGGTAGCCCTCGACGGTGTCCGGCACCACGAAGTTCCAGTAGGCGTCCCAGACGTCCGGTTCGGCGAACTGGAGGATCGTCTGGACGCGGTCGTGCGGGGGGTAGATATCGGGGTCGTGCCGGGGCGAAAAGAAGGTCTCGTCGGCGCGAGCCTCCTGCTCGTCCCACCGGACGCCCGAGAGGA